>JACDDJ010000441.1 GCA_013817065.1 Acidobacteriota bacterium | reverse complement strand
CCCGATCGCAGCGCGATACTCGCGGTTCCGCATGGCGCGCTCGAGGCTGAAGCGGCGTTTCACCGAGTGTCGTCCGGCACGGTACTCGGGGTACGCGGCGCCGAACTTCTCGGTAAGATGTGCTTCTTCCGTGCGGATCGCGGCGGTGAGCGTCACCGCGAGGTAGCCGAGGACGAGTAGCGCGACCGCAATACTGGCGGCGCCAATAGCGAGGCCGATCCCGATCAGCGTCGATCCGAAATAGAGGGGGTGACGAGTCCACGCATACGGACCCGACGCGGTCACCTCACGACTCTTCTCGAGATGCCCCGCCGCCCAGATGCGAATCGCTTCGCCCGCCAGGGCAACGATCGCACCCCACAGGATCGACTCGCGAGTCGGATCCGCAAGCCAGAGCGCCAGCAGGCCAAAGACGAATCCAAGCGGGACCCGCAACCGCGCGATCTTTTTCAACATTCAGGATGGGATCCGGTAAGCATCACGACAGGTCAGTCAGTCGGTGCTGGACGCCGGCTGTGACCTCGGAGACCGGCAGCGTGCCGAGGCACCAGCCGTCCTGATGGCACTCACGATCGTACTTGCAGCCGCACGCCGAGTAGCGTGAGATCGCGATATCGTCCGCACGCCAGGGACCGTTGCGCTCGGGATCGGTCGGGCCGAAGATCGAGACGATCGGCGTCCCTACTGCAGCCGCAATGTGTAAAGGGCCGGTATCGCCCGACACCATCAACGACGCTGACCGGCAGATCTCGACGAGATCAGTCAGCCCGGTCGGCGGCGCCAGCCCGGCGGCACCGCTCGAAGCCGAGACCACCGACTGTGCGAGCGACTCCTCACCCGGTCCCCACAGGACGAACGCCAGCAGCCCGCGGACCTCACGGAGGAACGATGCCAGCTCGCCGAAACGCTCCGCGGCCCAGCGCTTGTTCGGCCACGCCGCGCCGGGATTGATGACCGCGAACGGCGCACCGGCAGCCTGCGCCACGATCGCATCGCGCGCCGCCGATGGGACGCTGCGAAGCGGAAACTCGATGGACGGCGCGATGATGCCGAGGCCGCGAAGTAAACGTAGATTCTTGTGGATGACGTGGGGCTCGCCATCGACGCCCGCCGCCACTTCGACCGACTCCGTGTAGAAGGAGCGCGCGCCCTTCTCGCGCAGGTGCCAGATCGAGAAGCCGAGAACCTTCTTCGCCCCGGACGCGCGTGCCAGCACGGCCGACTTCATCAGTCCCTGAAAATCGAGCGTCGCGAAATAGTGACCGTGGCGAAGCTCTCTCGTCGCCCGGATCCAGCCGGCAATCGTCGGGCTCTCGACGACGATGACGCGGTCGATGCAGGTGACGAGATCGAGGATCTCGCGGTGACGCGCATCCACGAGCCAGTCGATCTGCGCCCCAGGATAGGCGGCTCGCAGGGCGGCCGCAGCCGGGATGGTGTGGACGATGTCGCCGAGCGCGCCGAGCCGAACGATGAGGAAGGCGTGCGTGTCACCGGCAAGCTCGCTCATGAACGGATCCGCTGGAGGAGATCGCGCGTCGAGTGGTCCTTTGGATCGCCGACAATTGCGATCCGTCCGCCGTACGAACGGACGGTCTCTCGTTCCGGCACGGTGGCGACGGTGTAGTCAGTCCCCTTGCAGTGAACGTCAGGCCGGAGCAGCAGCAACAACTCTGTCACCGTTGGTTCCGAGAATACGGTGACGTAGTCAACGCCGCGCAGCGACGCCACGAGCTCGGCACGAACGTCCGCGGTGAGGATCGGCCGGCCCGGCCCCTTCCCGCCGGCCGCCACATCGTCATTCACCGCAACGATGAGGCGATCCGCTTCAGCAGCAGCGGCCTGGAGGTAGCGGACGTGACCGGCGTGCAGCAGGTCGAAACACCCGTTCGCGAACGCGATCGTCCGTCCGGCGGCACGATCACGCTCCACGGCCTCGGCGAGGCGTTCCCGGGTGAGGACCTTGTCAATCAAGGGTTCAATGGGTCGATCACGCAATGTCCGTCAGAATTGCGGTGCGCAGCTCGTCGGCCGTAACCGTCGCGGTGCCCCGCTTCATGACCACGATACCGCCGGCATAGTTGGCGAGCCGCGCGGCCTCTTCGAAGGTGGCGCCCGCGGCGCGCGCCAGCGTCATCGTGGCGATGACAGTGTCGCCCGCGCCGGTGACATCGGCAATCTGGTCCGAGCCGTTGATCGGAATGTGGACGGTGGGCGTGTCGCGTTCGAACAGGGCCATGCCGCGGCTGCCGCGCGTCACCAGCACCGCGCGCGCACGCGTTCGCGTCAGCAGCTCGCGACCAGCGCGTTCGAGGACGCGAACGTTCTCGGCGATCCGCACAGCAAAGATCTGCTCGACTTCAGATTCGTTCGGTGTGCAGGCGGTGATCCCACGGAAGCGCAGGAGTCCGTAGCGCGAGTCGATGAAGACAGGGCCGTCGCCGAGCAACTTCTGGGCCGACGATACGAGCTGTGGTGAGACCAGGCCGGTGCCGTAATCAGACACGAGCATCGCATCGCATCGGCTCACCGCGCGATGAAGCTTGACGGCGACACCGTCGCGGTGCGGCTGTGCGCTCCCGGGAGCTGCGGCACGGTCGATCCGTACGACCTGCTGCTTCGCCGAGTGGATCCCGCCGGCGAGAATGCGCGTTTTGGTCGGCGTACGGTAGCCGCGCGGCCGTGCAACGGCCGCGACATTCGCGGTCTTGCCGAGAACATCAAGCAGCCGGTCCCCCGCATCGTCTCGGCCGGCGACCCCGACCACCACCGGCGATCCACCAAGCGCGGCGACGTTGCTCGCCGCATTGCCGGCGCCACCGGGAAGGATCTCGGTCGAATCGTAATTGAGGATCAGGACCGGCGCCTCGCGGGACACGCGGCCGATCTCGCCGTAGATGAATTCGTCGACGATCAGGTCGCCGAACACCGTGATGCGGCGGCCTTCGAAGTCGTCCACGAGCTGAATGAGCCGTCCCGCATCGATCGGCGGCTGTCGCTGTCGGTCCTTTGTGCCTCGCGCTGTCGCTCTCATGCGTGTCGGTCCATCCGTGCGGTCACCGCGCCGTAAACGTCCTCTTCGCTGATCCGTTTCATGCAGCGATGATCGATCGGGCAGTCCCGCAGCATGCACGGACGGCAGAACACCTGCTTCAGAATCACATCGTGATCGCCGACAGGTGCCGTGGCGCGCTCATTCGTCGGACCGAAGATGGCCGTCACCGGAACTCCGAGCGCCGCCGCCAGGTGCATCGCGCCCGAGTCATTGGACACGAACGCGCGGCAGGCGCGAATGGCACCCATCAGCAGCCGTAGATCCGTCCGGCCGATCAGGTTCACGACGCCGATGTCTGAAGGCAACGTGGATTCTATCGCACGCCCTGCTTCGCGGTCGCCGGCTGTGCCGACGAGGATGGACCGAACGCCGCGCTCACGGGAGAGCCGCTCGATCACGCGCGCAACGCGATCAGGCGGCCACCGCTTGGCATGACCGTAGGCGGCACCTGGCGCGAAGCCAACCACCGCCGCGCCGGGCGTCAGGCCGTGCCGCTCCAGCAGCCGAGCGGCCCGCATGCGCGTCGATTCGGTGACGGCGAGTTGCGGCAGCGACGAAGCGTCCACCTCGAGTCCCATGCCCCGCACGAGCCGAACGTAATACTCCGATTGATGAACGGCCTCGCGTGGGCGGCCAATCGCTTTCGTGAGCAGTGGTCCGCGTGCACCCGCGGCGTAGCCCCACCGTGCCGGGATTCCGCTCTGGCGCGCGACCCACGCCGTTCGAAACGAATTGGTAAGCAGAAGGATGGTGTCGAACGCTCCTTCACGCAGCACGTGAGGAGCCTTCGCTTTGTTGATCGCAATCAGTTGCTGAGGCCGGACGGCTGACTCTTCCTCGAACACCGGCAGAACGGACGGCTCTCCAGCGAGTGCGATGTGTGAGTGGGGAAACGCCTGGCGGACGGCAACGAGCGCCGGCACCGCCATCACCGCGTCACCCAGCCAGTTGGGCAGACGCACGACCAGCCGGGACGGCGCGTCAGACGCGATCATCCTGCTCCACGGGATCGTCGCCACCGGCGGGGAACATCGGACCGACCGAGGCGTCCGCAGGTACGTCGCGCCAGCGACGATGCATCCACAACCACAACTCGGGGTAGCGGCGCACGTACATCTCGAGGACGTCGGTGCAGCGCTGCGTGAACTCGCGGATGCTCGCTTCGTCCTGCACGAGCGGCGGCTCGACCGGATGCTCGTAGACCATGCGGAAGCGTCCACCCGGCAGCGGCAGGGCGAAGATGGGTACGACCGGAGCGCCCGTCTTCAACGCCAGCGCCGCCAGCGCCGACGTCGTCGCGGCCGGCCGATTGAAGAAGTCGACGTAGACCGCGTCCGCGCTCAACATGTGCTGATCGATGAGGATCCCGACCGTGTCGTTGGACGCCAGCACGCGCAGAACGCGGCGGATCGCGCCGCGTCGGTAGATCACACTGTTCCCCGTCGAACTACGCACACCCTCGAGGAGATTGTGGAGCAGGCGATTGTCGAGTGGGCGCGCCAGCACCGCCATCGGCTCGAGGTGGAGGGCATGCACCAGCGCCTGGATCTCCCAGAAGCCGAAGTGGCCGGTGAACACCAGCACGCCGCGGCCCTTGGCCTTGGCCTCACGCATCCGCTCCTCACCGTCGAACTCCACGTGCGCCAGCATCTGC
>JACDDJ010000440.1 GCA_013817065.1 Acidobacteriota bacterium | reverse complement strand
ACTCTGCCCGCTCCTTTTGCCACCAACACCGCTCCGGAGCCGGCCGCCGTTCCAACCGGTGGACGCGAGTTCCTCATCATCCTGGACGAAGAAGGCGTGGGACCGGGCCGCGAAGAACCGGTTCGTAAGGCGATCGCACAGCTCACCGCGAGTGCGGCCCCCTCGGACCGCTTCGGCCTGATCAGCCTGCGACAGGGCGGCTTCGACATCCAGGCCTCCGCCCCGGCAGTATTGACCGACACTCTGACGAAGTTCGTCGGCGGCGGATCGCAGAGTGAGTCACTCGGCGATCTGACCTGCCGAACCAAGCGCGCACTGTCGACCTTAGGCAGCGCGCTGCGCGCCTCGTCGGTGGGCCGGACCATCCTCCTCGTTACGCCGGGCCTGCCGGCATCCCCGGCCGGGGTGCAGCAGATGCGCCAGGTGACCGGGGATGCGGCGGATTCGTCCTTCTCGGACCTGTGCCAGATTCGCAGCAACGACTTCGAGGACCTCGGCGCCGCGGCATTGGCCTCGGCCGCCAATGTCTACGTGCTCCACTACGTCGATGGCATGGCTAACACCGCCAACATCCGCGATGCCCAGCAGGGCATCGAGAACATCGCCGGCACCGTCAACGCGGAGCTGGTGCGGATCAGCGGCGGGAGCGACGTCCTCGAACGGATCATGAGCGAGACCAGCTCCTACTACATCGCGACCTTAGATTCCGCGCCGGCAGGGGCCGTCCGCCGGGTCGACGCACGGAGCACGCGCGCCGCAGTCAAGCTGGTGGCGCGACCGGCCGGCCGAGTACGTGGCGGCACCGCCACGGCAGCCGGACCCGCGCCCAAAGCCGGCAGCCCGCGCGACATGATTCGCGTGCCGACGGTGTTCCGCGACATCCCGCTCCGCGCCACCGGCCTGGTCTCGCGCGTGCCCGGTAAGACCGACCTGATGGTGATGGCGCTCTTCGAGCCCGAGGATCCGGCGACGAAACTCAACGCCGCGATCGTCGCTCTCTACGACGAGAAGGGAACGCTCAAGGCGCAGTGGACGGCACAGCCCAAGGAGCTCGAAGTGACGCCGGTGGCCGCCGCCGTGCCGGTCGCCCCCGGCAGCTACCGCATGCGGGTCGCGGTCACGGACGCATCCGGCAAGGCCGGAACCACCGACACTGACGTCGTCGTCCAGCTGAAGGATGCCGGACCGGTGAAACTCGGCTCGATCGTCATGGGCATCGACCAGAAGTCACCGAAGCTGCAGTTCACCGGGAGCGATCCGCGGGTCATCGGCTTCGTGCCCATCTACGGTGTGACGAAGGACATGAAGATCTCGATCATCTACGAGGTTCGCGAGAGCGAGTCGGGCGCGCCGCTGGGCAGCATCCCTGGCAACCTCCTCGAGATGCCGGGTGCGCCGGATACGAGGATGGTGTGGGCCGGCTTCGGACTGCCCCCGCTGGCGCCGGGCGACTACCAGCTGAAGGTGATCGTCACGGTGGACGGACAGGAAGCCGGCGCGGTCGCGCGCACACTGCGCAAGGTCCAGTAGGCTCTCCCAGCCGAACCAACTCAATTACCAACGACCAACACCAACCATGGGGTTGGTCGTTTGGAAGTTGGGAGTGGGTAGTTGGAAGTTGTCTTCAATCGGCGGGATCACCCTGCAGCAGCGGATCCGCGAACTCCAGCCGTCCGCCTTTCTCGTCACACACGGCGTAGCGGACCCGGTTCTTCTCCGACGAGTACATCGTCACGCCGGCGTACTCGCCCTTGCGGTTCACCACGTAGAAGTTGACGTTGAAGGACGGGTCGCCTCGCCGGTTCAACAAGCGCGGGACCGTGTTCGCCTTGATCCGCTTCAACGCTTCCATCCCGGCGTCCTTCGGATGGAGACCACGCCGCATCCCCTCGACAATGAGGAATGAGGCGAGGTTGTACAGGTTGGCTTCGCCGCGGCCCGTCGAGCCGGCGGCGCCGACTTCGCCGTCCACGTAGAGACCTGCCCCGAGGATCGGCGAGTCGCCAACCCGCCCTGGAATCTTCCAGGCGAGACCGCTGGTCGTCGTCACCCCGCAGACGTCGCCGTTCGCGTTGACGCCATTGCAGTTGACGGTCCCGTAGAAGTGATTGGGATCTACCCAGCCTTCCGCCATCATCTCGAGGTCGACCTTCCTCAAGGCGAGCTGCTTCTTCTTCGGGTCGAGATAGTGAAGAGGATCGGTTCGCCGCTTCCACTCGAGCCACGCACGGCGCGACCGCTCGGTGTTCAGGTCCTCTTCGATCTTGAAGCCCATGCTTCGCGCGAACCGTTGTGCATCATCGCCAACGATCAGGTGATGATCGGTTTCCTCCATCACCCGTTTGGCGACGAGCGACGGCGTCCGCACGCCTTCGATCGACGCGACCGCACCAGCGCGCTTCGTGGGTCCGTGCATGACTGACGAGTCGAGCTGGACGACGCCTTCCGCATTCGGCAGACCGCCGTAGCCGACGCTCGTGTCAGCTGGATCCAGTTCGATGATATTCACACCGGCGATCAGCGCGTCGAGTACGTCTTCACCTTTGGTCATCCGTTCGAACGCGGTTTCGACGCACGTCTTGTCACCACCGTTCTTGTACTGTTGACCGTTCCCCGACGCGACCACGACGGGTCGGGAACCGGATTGCATCATCATGGTGGGCCCTTGCGCGAAGGCGGTCACGGGCGCTGCTGCCGCCAGCCCCGCGGCGGTACCGGCTTTCACGAACTCTCGGCGGTTCAACTTGGAACGCATCAGGACAGTTCCTCCAACGACCGCTACTATAATGGGTCTTTTGATGCCCCGACAAATCTCCCTCCAGACGATCCGCGACGCGGCATCGTCGATCTACGACGTGGTCACTCGCACTCCGCTGGTGCGCCTCGACGTGCCGGGGCTGAGTACCACGGACCCCGAGATCTATCTGAAGCTCGAATCGCTGCAGCCGATCGGATCGTTCAAGATCCGGGGCGCTTACAACGCCGTCCGCCAGCTCACGGCCGACCAGCTCGCACACGGCGTGTGGACGGTGAGCGCCGGCAACGCGGCGCAGGGCGTCGCGCTCGCCGCGCGGCGCGCCGGTGCGAAGTGCAGCGTCCTGGTGATGGACACCGCTCCAGCCACCAAGCTGCGCTCTATCGAGCGGTTGGGAGCCACCATCGTCAAGGCGCCCTACGAGGAATGCTGGCGCACGGTCGAGCAGCACCAGTCCGACCGAATGACGGGACACTTCGTTCATCCTTTCGACGATGACGCGTTCATCAGCGGCAACGGAACGATTGGGCTCGAGATCGTGGAGGACTTGCCGGATGTCGACGCTGTGATCGCAGCCATTGGCGGTGGCGGCTTACTCACGGGCGTCGCGGCAGCCATGCGAGAGCTGCGGCCCGAGGTCAGCATCTACGCGGCAGAGCCGCAAACCGCGGCGCCACTCTCGCGTTCGCTCGAGGCCGGTGAAGCGCGGACATTCGACGAGTGGACGTCGTCATTCGTGGATGGCGCCGGAGGACGTTCCGTACTGAAGAGCATGTGGCCGATGCTGGAGTCGATGGTCGAAGAGTCGATCGTCGTATCACTGGACGACGCGGCCGCGGCTATGAAGCTGGTCGCCGAACGCCTGCACGTCATCATGGAGGGAGCCGCGGCCTGCGCCGTTGCCGCCGCGCTCTCACCCGAGTTTGCAGCTCGGAACCACAAGAAGGTTGTCGCCATCGTTTCCGGCGGCAATATCGATTTATCACGCTTTGCCAAATTGATCGGTGCGTGCGAAAGCACGTAGCACGTAGGACATCGCACGTTTTATGACAAAACCCTCGATCCCCGAACGTCTCGACCGGCTCCCTGAACTTGCAGCAGACCTGTGGTGGACCTGGAACACCGAAGCCCGCGAAGTCTTCCGCCGTCTCGACTACCCGCTCTGGCGTCAGACCGCGCACAACCCGGTGCTGATGCTGCGACAGGTGTCGCAGGAGATGCTGAACCTGGCGGCGGCGGATGCGCGCTTCCTGAAGATCTACGACACCGCCGCGGCCGCGCTCGATCGAGCCCGCAGTGCGCATGACACGTGGTGGCAGAAGAAGTTCCCCGAGGTCACCGGGCCGATCGCGTACTTCTCGGCGGAGTTCGCGCTGCACCAGTCGCTGCCGATCTACGCCGGTGGGCTTGGCGTGCTTGCCGGTGACCACTGCAAGGAGGCAAGTGACCTCGGGATCCCGCTGATCGGCGTCGGCTTCATGTATCCCCAGGGTTACTTCCATCAGACCGTCTCACCGGAGGGCTGGCAACAGGAAGTCTACGAGCGGCTCGATTGGACGAATGCGCCGATCGAGCCAGCGATGACTGCCGACGGCAAACCGTGCGTCATCGCGGTGCCACTCGGCGATCGCAGCGTGCTCGTCTCGGTGTGGCGGGTGCGGCTCGGCCGGGTCAAGCTGTATCTGCTCGACACGGATCTCGAAGAGAACACGCCGTGGGACCGCGAGCTGTCGGCGCGTCTCTATGGGGGCGATCGCGAGACGCGCATCCAGCAGGAGATCATTCTCGGGATCGGCGGCGTCGGCGCGCTGAAGGCGATGGGATCCACACCGGCGGTGTGGCACCTCAATGAAGGTCACGCCGCGTTCGTCGTGCTGCAGCGGATCCGGGATCACATCGAACGCGGTGAGTCCTTCGAAGCAGCGCTCGCCGAGGTGCGGCGGACCACGGTGTTCACG
>JACDDJ010000439.1 GCA_013817065.1 Acidobacteriota bacterium | reverse complement strand
CGGCTCGTACATGATGCGCACCGTCATCCGGGAACCCGGCGGCCTCGTCGGCAGCGCCGATCGCAGGTTCGACGTGCGACCGCTCGACGGCCCGGACGTCTCGGCGAGCGACCTGGTCCTGGGTTCCGCGATCGGGGGCCTGGCCGTGCGTGCGCGCGCCTACTCGGCCGACGGCCTGACCGGCGCGCTCGAAGCGTACGGCCGAACGAAGGAGCAACTCGGGTCCCTCGACGTCAAGCTGGAGTTGCGACGAGCGGGTGACAACTCGGCCGTCACCAGCATCGTCGGAGACATGAAGGACGTCGAGCAGGACGGCGGCAGCGGCTTCAACCGGCGCGTCGGCTTCGCGCTGCCGTTGACGAGCGTGGCGCCTGGCGAATACCTGGCGCACGCGGTGGTCACGTCGAGGGGAGAGGTTGTCGCGGAGCGGACACGGCACGTGGACGTGCTGGCGGGCGCAGCCCCCGTCGTGGCGTCCGCGCCGGTGGCCGCGGTCTCAGCCGTTGAAGTCACGAGGGGCGACCTCGCGAAGCGGTACCTTGCCGACATCCAGACGCGGACGCAGGGCTCGGTGTCGGCCGATGCGGCACGCCGTGCCATCGAGGGGCGGTGGGAAGAGACCGAGGTCTCGCTTCGGCGGGTGACGACCGACACGGCCGCGACGCACGCGTTGCGCGGGTTCGCGCTGTTCGCGCGCGAGGACTATGCAGGGGCCGCCGCTGCATTGCAGCAGTCGATGGGGCTCGAAGAACGCGCGCTCACGGCGTTCTTCCTCGGCTGGGCGCAGGATGGCGCGGGGGACGCACGGGCCGCACTGTCCGCCTGGCGCAGCGCGGCGCATCTCGATCCGTCGCTCGTATCCGCGCACCTCGCCCTGGCGGACGGCTACCTGAAATTGTCGCAGCCCGCGCTCGCGGTGCAGGCGCTCCGCGCCGGGCTCGTGGCGCTTCCGACATCGGTGGAACTGCAATCCCGTTTGCAGCAGCTCGATCGAATCAAACAATAGATCGAATCAAACAATAGATGGATCCCAGGAGGATTGTCATCATGCGCATCCGGATCGTTACCGCCGCACTCGTCGTGCTCCCCGCAATCCTTGCCGCGCAGTCGCCGATGCGGGTCGCGACGGTCAGGTTCTCACAGCCGGCGAAGGTCGCGGAACTCGACATCGACAAGCTGAAAGGGCAACCGTCACGGCTCGCGTGGTCCGCCGACGGCACGCAGGTATACCTGCAGACCCTGGAGGGCAGATTCGGACAGGCCGACGCGAAACTCCGCCATTACAGCGTGACACTCGCCGACGGGGCGCGGCAGGACATGCCGGGGGAACCGGCCTGGGCAGCGACATACTGGACGGACAAGAGCGCCCAGACATCTCCTGATAATCCGGCATTCAAGATCGACGTGAAAACCGAGACGCGAACCGCGAGGAGCGCGGGCACGCCGATGGGGGGCGATCTCGCGCGTGGCGGGGCGGTGGGCGATACCACCGGATCCGCAGGCGGCACGTCCACCGAAGACGCCACGACCGCCGCCTATAATAACCAGCCGGTCCCGGTGAACATGATGGTGGTTGGCGGTGCGACCATCGGCGAGTTCGTGAATACCGGCATCGTGCCGGGCCTGACGTTCGGGTGGGGACCCAGGGGGACCAGGGTGATTGCGTTCGCCGAGCCTAAGAACGGGCGTATTACCATCATGGACGCGCAAGGTGAGAAGCGCGAGGTCCAGGGATCGAAGAACGCCATCCTGCCCGCCTGGTCCCCCGACGGTACGCGGATCGCCTGGCTCCAGAAAGACGGGAAGAAGAAGTTCACGCTTCAGGTCGCCCGCGTGGAACCGGGTTCGTAGGCTTCGTCCCCAGTGAAATCGCGTCTCCTCGTTTCACTTGCGTTCGCGTTGCTGATTGGCGGATCCGTCGCCGGGGGGCAGGCCCCCGCGTCGGCGCCGCCGACGCAGCAGCCACCGGCGCCAGCGCCGACATTTCGGTCGACCGTGCAGGTGATCGAGGTCGATGCGCGCGTGTTCGACAAAGACGGGCGCTTCGTGACCGGCCTGACACGTGACGACTTCGAGGTCCTCGAAGAAGGCGCCTCACAGCCGGTGGATGCCGTCTATCTTGTCGACGGCGTCCCGGCTGTCAACGCGGCGGCGCCGGATCCCGCAACCGCGCCCCTCGCTCCCCCATCGTCTGCGGTTCCAGTAGCGCCGCAGACATGGATTTTCTTTTTCGATCTCAACCATCTCACGCCGGGGGGCGGGTTCGACCGCGCGCGGAAGGCGGTCGAAGAGTTCATCGCCGGGCGGTTCAAGGATGGCGACCTCGCTGGCGTCCTGGCGGGCGACAAGATGGTGAACAACCGACTCACCAGCGTTCGTTCGGAGTTGCTCGACGCCATCAAGCAGGTCAAGCCGCGCGCCGAGTCGCGATCGCGCCTGCTGGATCTGACCCGGGACTGGCCGCGGCTGCTGAATGAGGAGGAAGCTCTGCGCATCGCGCGCGGGGATCGGCAGGTCGTCGATCGCGCAGTGACACGAGCGTGCAGCGACGAAGCGGACCAATGCGGGCTGGCTGAAAGCGCGGTGATGCAGAAGGGAAGGCGACTGGCGACGGATATCCAGCGCGCATCGCAGTTGACGATGTCGTCGCTGAATGGCCTGGCGTCAGGGCTGGCGCGGATCCCCGGTCCAAAAACCGTGGTGTTCCTGAGCGACGGGTTCGTCGTCCAGAACATCGAGACCGCCCTGCGTTCGGTTGTGGGCCAGACGGCGAGGGCTGGTGCGCGCGTCTACGCGATCGACGTCCGCGGGCTGAACCGCAACACGCCGGGAGGCTCGGTCGAACATGTGCTGGCAGAAGACACCGCCGGGCCGGCCACGAGGTTCGACGACGTCGCCGACGGCCCGAACAGCCTGGCGATCGACACCGGCGGGATGATGATCCGCAACGAGAACAACATCGGCCGCGCGCTCACTCGGATTGCCGACGACGCGGGACGGTACTACGTGCTGGCCTACCGGCCGGCGAACACCACGTTCGACGGAAAGTTCCGCGCGATCCAGGTGCGCGTGAAGCGCGACGGCCTGCGCGTACGGGCGCGGCGTGGCTACCTCGCGCTCGATCCGGCGCGGATGACGGTTCCACAACCGGTGAAACCGCCCGTCGATGCCGCGCCACAGGCGCAGCAAGCCGTCCCGGCTGACACGGGCCACGGTTCGACACCGCTCAACACGGCAAGCGGCCACGATTCAACACCGTTCAACACGGCTGGCAAGGTTCCACCTCCGACGACGGCCGTCAGGCTTCGGCCCGACTCCGAGGGCCGGGTGAATGCGCTGTCGGCCCTCGACACGATGGTGACGAGCGATCTCGCGACGATCGGTTGGGAAGCATATCAGCGAGGAGACGTGGAGACGGCCATGTCGGCCCTGTCGAAGGCCGCGCTGAAGCCGGATGTCCGTCCGTGGGTGCTCTACGCGCTCGGCATTGTCGCAGGCGGGACTCGGACGGCAGGCCGAAGCTCTCGCGTCATGGGAGCGCGTCCGGCAGGCCGCGCCGGACTTCGAGCCCGTGTACATGGATCTTGCCGACACCTACGGCCAGCTGTCGGACCTCACACGGGCGCTTGGCGTCCTCCGCGAAGCCGAGAAGCGATGGCCGAAGAGCGCCGACGTGCAGACCGCGATCGGCGTGATCCATGTGCATCGCGGAGCACTGGACGAAGGCATCTCAAAACTCACCCTGGCGACGACGCTGGCGCCGGATGATCCCCTGGTGCAGCTCAACCCGGACGGGCTCATCACCTGCGGTACGTTCGAGACCGGCGGTGGCTCACGAGCGAGCGCCGTTGGATCTTTCCTGAGGCAGACCGGCAGAAAGCCTCCGAAGCGTTTCAGCGATGCATTGCGCTCGGCGGGCCCTACGCGCCACAGGCGCGCGAGGCGCTGAGCCTCCTGGACTGGTCGAAAAAGGGATGACACGGTCGGCTGTGCTCTGGGGCGGCGTGCTTGGCGTCGCGCTCTGCGTCATTTCATCTCCGGCCGCACAGCAGAACATTCGGCCGAACGTCCTGCTCGTGACGCTCGACACCACGCGCGCGGACAGGCTCGGCGCCTATGGCTACACGCTTGGCGAGACCCCGGTGCTCGATCGCCTCGCGCGCGAAGGCGTTCGATTTGCCGACGCCACCTCTCAATCACCCTTGACCGCACGCGCGGGCGCTGTCGTTCAGGAGCAAGTCCGGTCGGTCGATCTGACACCGACCCTTCTCGATCTTGCCGGCGCCGGTGCGAAGGCCCGCGTCGATGGCGAGAGCGTTGCGGCGCTGATCCGCGGGACCCGCGTCGCGATCCCCCGCCGTCGTATTCCGAGACCTGGTACCCGCAGCTCCATTTCGGCTGGAGCCGGTTGCTGGCGGCAGGGCATCGAGGCGCTCGCGGAGTATCAGCGCGCCGTCGAGCACAATCCGTCGGACAGCCCATCTCGCGGGAGGCTCGTCGGCGTGGCGATGAACCTCCGCCGCTTCGATGTGGCCGAACCTCATCTGCAGACTCTGCTGAGGCTCAACTATCAGCCGGCCCGGACGCACTACGCGCTCGGCCGCGTCGCAGAGGCGCGGGGCGACCGCTCGACGGCCGCCGCGGAGTATCGGCGCGCGCTCGTGCTGGATCCCGGCTTGCAGCAGGTCAGGCAGGCCCTCAATGCTCTCGCAGGAC
>JACDDJ010000438.1 GCA_013817065.1 Acidobacteriota bacterium | reverse complement strand
CGGCGGTCGTGTCGCGATCGCGGCCCAGGCCCTCGGTGTTGGCGCCGCGGCGATGAAAGAAGCGCTGGACTACGCCAAGGAGCACGTCGCCTTCGGACAGCCGATAGCCAACTACCAGGCGATCCAGTGGATGCTGGCGGACGTCGCTACCGACCTCGAAGGCGCGCGGATGCTGACGATGAAGGCAGCGGATGCGCGGCGGCGCCAGGTGAGACCGACGGCTGATGCCTCAATGGCCAAGCTGTTTGCATCCGAAGCGGCCCATCGCGCCGCCGACCGCGCCATGCAGATCCTCGCTTCGAAGGGCTATCGCCGCGGCTCGGTCGTCGAGCGTCTCTTCCGTGATGTCCGCGCCACCGAGATCTACCAGGGCACCTCGGAAGTCCAGCGCATGGTCATCGCCGAACATATCCTCGCCTGATCCGAAGCGTCTGCCGGGCGGCGCCGTCGCAAACAAGCCATCCCGCCGACGGTTCAGTTCTTGCTGTGCTGTCGAGACGACGGACGAATTGTCCGGGAGGACGGTATGGATCAGACCACGTACGCTTCGCGTCTGCGTTACCTTGACGTCAAGGATATCGACAATTCAGTCGTGGACTTCAATCGGTTGAACGTGCGCGGCACGGACGGCTCGAAGCTCGGCGATGTGGACGGCTTCGTGATCGACAGCGGATCCGGACGCGTTCTCTACACAGTCGTCGACTCCGGCGGGTGGTTTCGTTCCCACCGCTTCCTGCTGCCGATCGGCCACGCCACCGTGGATCGCGAGGCAGGCGCCCTCGACGTCGACGTCTCGCGCGACGCACTGAAGAGCTACCCGGAGTTCGATGAGACCCGCTTCACCGGCTTCTCCGACGAGGACTTCCGCGCCTATGACACCAGCATGGCGGCCGCCTGCTGCCCCGACGACCAGGCGCTCGACGCAGCCGTGGGCCCGGACGGCCGTCGCCATTACAACCAGCCCGCGTGGTGGACGTCCAACGCCTACTTACCGGAGCGCCTCCGCCCGGTCGAACCGCGCCCCTTGGGTAGGTAGGCTCTCACGCGGCCCCTGCGGGTGCAAGGAGTGTCCGCACGCACCCTCCCGCCTGTAAGGCCGCGCGGCAGGCTGCAGTCCGCACCCTCAGCGTGAGTCCCCCGCACCCCCTGCGTCAGTACCTCCGCACCCTCAGTCCGATTACCCCATGATTTGCTTGGCGATGGTCTGCAGCTGCAGGTTGGAGGTGCCTTCGTAGATCTGACCGATCTTCGCGTCGCGGTAGAACTTCTCGACCGGGTATTCCTTGACGAAGCCGTTGCCGCCGAAGAGATTGACGGCCAGCGATGCGACGCGTTCGGCAACTTCCGACGACAGGATCTTGCAGATCGCGGCTTCGGTCAGGAACGGCTTGCCTGCATCCCTGAGCCGGGCGGCGTTATAGACGGTGAGCGTCGCGGCTTCGACGTCCACCGCGGCGCGGGCGATCTGGTGCTGGACGGCCTGGAACTCGGCGATCGGCTTACCGAACTGCTTGCGTTCTTTTGTGTACTTGATCGTCGCGTCGAGCGCGCCTCTCGACAGCCCGATCATCTGTGCGCCGATGCCGATCCGCCCCTCGTTCAGCGTTTCGATCGCGGTCTTGTAACCCTTGCCGATCTCGCCGAGGACGTTCGCCTTCGGCACGCGGCAATCCTCCATGATCAGCTCGCACGTGCTGCTGGCCCGGATGCCGAGCTTGTCTTCCTTCTTGCCAACGGTGAACCCCGGCATGCCTCGGTCCACGACGAACGCGGTGATGCCGCGGTAGCCGGCGTCGGGGTTGATGGTGGAGAACACGATGAAGACGTCCGCCTCGTTGCCGTTGGTGATCCAGAGCTTGCGGCCGCTGATGACGAAGTCGTCGCCGTCCTGCCGGGCACGCGTCGTCAGGGCGAATGCGTCGCTGCCGGAGCCAGCTTCAGAGAGCGCGTAGGCGCCCACGGTGTCGGACGCGAGGCGCGGCAGATAGCGCTTCTTGATGTCGTCGTTGCCCCAGCGCGCAAACGCGTTGATCACGAGTGTGTTCTGTACGTCGACGAGGACACCGATCGAAGGGTCCACGCGCGAGAGCTCCTCGACGGCGAGCACCGAGTGGAAAAACGTTCCGCCTGAGCCGCCGTACGCGTCGGGGATCTCAATGCCCATCACGCCGAGGTCGAAGAGCTGGGTGACGAGGGTCTTCGGGATCTTGGCGTGCTCGTCCATCTCGCGGACTAGCGGACGAACCTGCGCCTCAGCGAATTCGCGAACGCTGTCGCGGAAGATGCGCTCGTCTTCGGCGAGCAGGGTCAGGGGCTGGGGCAGGCTGGCGTTATCGTGGCTCACGGCAATCTCCAGTCGAGGTAACAGAACCTCAGAATGTTATCATCCGAAAGCGACCACGTCCGTCTTCGAGGCGTCTAAATGCTTATGCGCGCACCACTTATCCGGCTCGTCATTGCCGTCGCCGTCATCGGCGCGCTCGGGACCGTCTCGGCGCTCCTTCCGCCTGCGCGCGCAGCGCAGCCCCAATCGCAGCAGTCGCAACCGCCCCCTCCGCCGCCGACTCCGCCTGCGGGTCAGGATCCACAGCGTCCGATCTTCAAGGCCGGGATCAACTTCGTCAGCGTCGACGTGATCGTCAGCGACAAGAACGGGACGCCGATCCTGGATTTGAAGCGGGAGGAGTTCTCGGTATCAGAGGACGGCAAGGCGCAAAAGATCGAGCAGTTCAGCATCGTCAAGATCGATCCGCTTGATCAGGTCGAGGGCCCCACGAACGGGCCGATCAGGTCGCAGGCCGACGAGGAGCGTGAAGCTGCGAGGCCCGAGGTCCGGCTCTTCACGATTCTGCTGGACGACTACCACGTGCGCCGCGGCAACGACATGGCCGTTCGCAAGCCGCTCATCGACTTCATCCAAAACCAGCTCGCCCCGGCCGACATGGTGGCGATCATGTATCCGATGACGCCGGTGAACGACATCAGCTTCACGCGCAATCGGGCGTCGCTCATTTCGGCGATCGAGAAGTTCGAAGGACGCAAGTTCAACTACACCCCACGGAATCCCTTCGAGGAGCAGTACACGTTCTACCCGGCCGCGACGGTGGAGCGTATCCGGAACCAGATCACGATGGGCGCGCTCGAGGCCGCGGCTTTTCGGATGGGCGCGCTCCGAGAAGGCCGCAAGTCGATCATCTTTGTGAGCGAGGGGCTGACCGAATCCCTGCCGCCTCAGCTCAATGACCCAGTGGCCGCGCTCCCGGGCATTGGCAATCCCAATCGCAACAACGCTCAGGCACAGAGCGATGAGCGCGAGGATTGGACCCGCAAGACCGACCTGCTCAGCGAACTGCGCCGCGTCTTCCAGACGGTGAACACCCAGAACACGTCGATCTATTCGGTCGATCCTCGCGGTCTCGCGGTGTTCGAATACGGCATCAACGAGGGTGTCGGTCTACAGCAGGACAGCCAGGGGTTGAAGACGTCGCTCGACACCCTGTACACGCTCTCGAACAACACGGACGGTCGGGCCATCGTCAACCGCAACGACCTCGCCGTCGGCATGAAGCAGATCATGCGGGACTCGAGCGGCTACTACCTTCTTGGCTACACCTCATCGGCGGCACCCACCGACGGCCGGTTTCACGAAATCAAGGTGAACGTGACACGACGCGGCGTGCAGGTCCGGGCGCGACGCGGTTACTGGGCACTCACGAATGAAGACGTCGCTCGTGTGATGGCGCCGCCGAAGCCGCCACCGCCTGCCGCGGTGACAAAAGCGCTGACGACCCTCGCGGAGCCGCCCGGCGGACGCCCGGCGCGGTTCTGGGTCGGCACCTCACGCGGCGAGGCCGGCCGCAGTCGCGTGACGTTCGTCTGGGAACCCGGCCTGGTCGAGGGCGCGAGGAGCCAGGGAACACCGGCCGCTCGCGTGCAGCTCACGGCGGTTGCCACCGACGGCCGTCCGGTGTTCCGCGGCCGTATTCCGGAGGGAGCCGTACCTGCGGCGACGACAACTGTGGCGGCGGGTGGTAGCGCTACGTTCGAAGTTCCGCCAGGGCAGTTGCAGCTGCGGATGACGGTGGAATCAGACGCCGGACAGGTTCTTGATTCAAGTACCCGCGAACTCACCGTTCCCGACTACACGACCGTCCAGGTGTCACTCGGGACGCCGCGGGTCTATCGCGGCAGAACGGCGCGCGATATTCAGGCGATCCGCGCGGACCCGGCCGTGCCGCCGGCCGGCGAACGCGTCTTCAGCCGCTCGGAGCGGTTGCTGCTTCGCGTCGAGAGTTACGGACCTGGCGGTTTGACACCCGCAGTCACGGGGAAGCTGTTGAATCGCGCCGGCGCGATGATGTCGGAGCTGACGCTGCAGGCGGGAGCGAACGGTCTCTTCGAGACCGAACTGGCCCTCTCCGCGCTCGCGGCGGGTGAGTATCTGATCGAACTGACGGCGAAGAGCGAGTCGGGCACTGCCCAGGACACGCTTGCGTTCCGCGTCGGTCGATAGTCGTTGACCGGCCGCAGGTCGTGCGTTATATTTTGCGCGCAGCGATGTTCCAGACGATGAAACACATGATCGATCGAAAGCGGGGGAAGCGAACCCGCAGGTCGGTGGTGTGCGCGCGTCTGTGAGCTGAACCTACAACTCACAGGCACCAGGCAACCCGTCGATCTGCACCCGCAGGCGGCGGGTTTTTTTGTTTCTGGCCGC
>JACDDJ010000437.1 GCA_013817065.1 Acidobacteriota bacterium | reverse complement strand
ACCGCAGGGCAACTTGAGGGTTGGGAATTGGGAGTTGGGCGTTGGAAGTTGTTTTCACTTCTCGACCTCGAGGTGACAGCCTGAAAGCGCAGCTTCACCTCGAGCTTTCAGGTCATCCACGAGCCGCCCGCACGACTCCGGGCTCGCGTGTTCGTGCCACAGTTCGTTGTTCACCATGACGACGGGCGCACGATCGCAGGCGCCGAGGCACTCGAACTCGAGCAGCGTGAACATGCCGCTCGGATCGGTTTCGCCAACGGCAATCCCGAGTTGTTCGGAGAGGGCTTCGGTGACGAGCTCCGCGCCGTTCAATGCGCACGACAGCGTCCGGCACACCTGCAGCACGTACTTGCCGACCTTCTCCTTGTAGAACATCACGTAGTAGGTCGCGACGTCCTCGACTTCCGCCGGGGTGAGATCGAGCAGCGGCGCAATGTGCCGCATGGCGTTGCCGGTCAGGTAACCCTGCTGCTCCTGCACGAGGTACAGCGCGGCGAGAACCGCTGATCGCTTCCGGTCGGGCGGGTATTTCGTCAAAATCTCGTCGAGCTGCGCGCGACGCTCGGGCGTCAGCGCGAAAGCGGGGCCTTCGTCAACCGTACTCCGTTCCGACTGCTGGAACTTCGACGGGTCGTACACCATCAATGGATGGAAGCTCATCGATCCACGTCTCCCATGACGACATCGGTCGAACCGATCACCGCGATGACGTCGGCGATCATGCCGCCCTGGATCATCTGGGGCACCGACTGGCACGCGTAAAACGATGGCGCGCGCAATTTCACCCGATACGGACGATTGGTGCCATTCGACACGATGCTGAAACCGTGCTCGCCGCGCGGGCCTTCGATCGGCACGTAGCACTCACCCGCCGGGACGGTAAAGCCCTGCGAGTAGATCAGGAAATGCTGGATGAGCGCTTCCATCTCCGTGTAGACCTTGTCCTTCGGGGGCGGAACGATCCGGTAGTCCTGGATGTCGAAGACGCCGCGTGGTGTGATCCGGTCGATCGCCTGCTTGCAGATGCGCACGCTCTGGCGCATCTCTTCGACCCGGACCATGTAGCGGTCGTAGACGTCGCCGGCCGGCTTGACCGGGACATCGAATTCGTAAGTCTCATAACCCGAGTACGGGAAGGTGCGGCGGACGTCGTAGTTGATGCCCACCGCGCGCGCCAGCGGGCCGACGAGACCGTAGCTGATGGTGTCTTCCTGGGAAATGACGCCGACGCCCTTGGTCCGCTTCAGCCAGATCTGGTTCTTGGTCAGCAGCCCGGCGTATTCCTCGAGCTTGCCAGGAAAGCGCTCGAGAAACGCGTTGACTGCGTCATGAAATCCGACCGGCAGGTCCTCGCGCAGTCCGCCGATCCGCAGGTAGCTCGGGAACATGCGGAAGCCAGCGAGCATCTCGTTGATGTTGAGCAGCAGCTCCCGCTCGCGGAAGCAGTACATCATCACCGACACGGCGCCGATCTCGAGGGCGTGCGTGGCCAGCCAGACCAGGTGGCTGGCGAGGCGCTGCAGCTCCGCGATCAGGACGCGGATGTCCCTCACCCGCGTCGGCATCTTGTCCTCGACCCCGAGCAGCCGCTCGACCGACAGGCAGAACGCCAGGCTGTTGGATTGCGCGCCCAGGTAGTCCGTGCGCTCGACGAGCGGGATCACCTGCTGCCACTTCTTCTGCTCGGCGGTCTTCTCGATGCCGGTGTGGAGGTAGCCGATCGTCGTCGCGGCGCTGACGACGGTCTCGCCCGACAGCTCCAGCACCAGGCGCAGAACGCCGTGCGTGCTGGGGTGCTGCGGCCCCATGTTGACCGTCATCGTCTCGCTGCGAAGTTCTGGAGTTGCCATCTCGCTCAGCTCGCCCGGCCCATGGCCGATTCTTCTATCAAGTCACAGAGCGCGTGGATGAGGGTCGTGTGGACCTCCTGCACCCGTGCGGTCGATTCGTCCGGCACGTTCACGTGGATATCGGCGGCGCGACCGACCACTCCGCCATCGCGTCCCGTGAGCGCGATCGTCTTCAAACCGCGGCTTCGTGCCGCTTCGAGGGCGGCGAGGACGTTGACCGAGCCGCCGCTCGTCGAAATTCCCAGGGCGACATCGCCGCGTCGTCCGAGCCCTTCGACCTGGCGCGCGAACACGCCGTCGAACCCGAAATCATTGCCGATGGCCGACAGGATGCTCGTGTCGGTCGTCAGCGCGACGGCGGCGAGTGCTGCCCGCTCACGTTCGAACCTGCCCATCAGTTCGGCCGCCATGTGCTGCGCGTCAGCCGCGCTGCCACCATTGCCGAAAATCAACAGCTTGCCGCCGGCCCCGAGCGCATCGCGGATTGCGGCTGCGGCCGCGACCACCTGTTCGAGCGATCCCTCGAGCACCCGCTGGTGCACCGCGATCGTGGCGGTGAACAGTGCCCGCACCCGCTCCGCGTCGGACCCGCTGTCCATCAGTGCGCCATCCATCACCGTTTCGAGCGGTCGCGCGACGCCTGAATATTGGCGACGAATTCCTCTTCAGAGACCTGCAGCGGCTCGTAGACTTTCACGGGCTGCTTGATCTGCACCGGGTAATCCCGCCGTCCGGGATGCCCGTCCCAATCCTCGGGCATGAGAATGCGGCGCAGATCCGGGTGACCGTCGACGCGGATGCCCAGCATGTCCCACAACTCGCGCTCGGCCCAGTCCGCCGCTTTCCACAGATTCATGAGCGTCGGCACGCTCGGATCGGTGCCGGGCACGAGGACCTTGACCCGCAGCCGCTTCGCGGTGTCGCCAAACGCGCCACCGGAACCGAGGCTGGCCAGCAGGTAAATCACCTCATAGCGCGGTTCGCGCGGCAGGAAGTCAACCGCCAAAATGTCGACAAGAAAGGCGTAGCGCAGCTCCGGCGTGTCGCGCAACGTCCGCATCGTCGCCACCAGCTGCTCGCGCGGCACGTAGACGGTCGGCATCCCGTCGAGCGATGCCACCGGCTCGAAGGATCCCGCAGGGAGGTGTTTTTCCAGAAGTTCGAACATCGTCCTGTTTCAGTCAGCGTTGAGACTATCGAGGTCGGCCGGCCAAGCCTAGCTATACAGCTTCGCGTGATCGATCTTGCGCTGCAGCTGCACGATCCCGTAGATCAACGATTCAGGACGCGGCGGGCAGCCGGGCACGAAGACGTCCACCGGAACGACCTGGTCGACACCCTGGACGATGGCGTAGTTGTCGAAGACGCCGCCGACCGAGGCGCAGGCGCCCATCGAGATGACGTACTTCGGTTCGGGCATCTGGTCGTAGATGCGGCGCAGAACGGGCGCCATTTTCCGCGACAGCCGTCCAGCGACGATCATCAGGTCGGACTGGCGCGGCGAGCCGCGAAAGACCTCGGCGCCGAAACGCGCGACGTCGTAGCGCCCCGCACTCATGGCCATCATCTCGATCGCGCAACAAGCCAGCCCGAACGTGACCGGCCAGATCGAGGACCGTCGCGCCCAGTTCACCATCTTCTCGACGCTGGTCGTCAGAACAGGAATTTCGATGTCAGCCATTTACCATTTTCCTTTTTCCATTGATCAGGCCTCGTCGTGTCCCCAATCGAGCACGCCCTTCCGCCACACGTAAATGTAGCCGGTGGTGAGGATCATGAAGAAGAGGATGATCTGGACGAAACCCGGCCACCCGAGCTCACGCAGCGCCATGGCGAACGGATAGAGGAACGCCACCTCGATGTCGAACAGCAGGAAGATCATCGCAACCAGATAGAACTTCACGGGATGGCGTTCGCGGGCATCGCCGACCGGCGGCATGCCGCATTCGTATGGCGCCAGCTTTTCCGGAGACGGCTTCTTCGGCCCAACGAGGTACGAGAGGGCGATGTTGAACGCTCCGAACCCGGCGCCGAGCCCGATCATGATGAGGATGGGGACCCAGCCGTGCATGCGTCCTGCCGGCGCGCATCGCTTGTGGATAGTTTCACAAGGAGCCGCCTGAAAAACGCGTCCGGCACCTGCCGCACGCGTGATGTGACTGGCGCGATCCCCGCGTTCAGCCCAATCGACGAAATGCTATCACGGTGTGGACCTTAGAATGTTGGCGTGGCACGTCTCGCATGGTTCAGTCCAATGGCCCCCGCCCGCACCGGTGTGGCGGCCTACAGCGCGGAAGTAGTCGCCGGACTGCGTTCGTTTCACGAAGTCGAGGTGTTTGCCGACGAACCGAGCGCCAGGGCGGCTCGGGTCAGCGGCCCCGGCGCGGCGATCCGCTCAGCCCATGATTTTTCCTGGACACATCGCCTTCGACCGTTTGATCTGACCGTTTTCCAGCTCGGAAATTCGTCCGCGCACGACTTCCTGTGGCCCTACCTGTTCCGCTTTCCGGGGCTGGCGGTCCTGCACGACGCTCACCTGCAACATGCCCGGGCCGCGGCCCTGCTCCGGGGCGGGCGAGAAGCGGAATACCGCGCCGAGTTCAAGGCGAACCATCCGAGTGCGTCGCCCGACATGGCAGAGCTCGCGATCAAAGGCTTCGACAGCCACCTCTACTATCAGTGGCCGATGACCACGCTGGGTGTTCAGGCGTCACGGATGACGGCGGTCCACTCACGATTGTCGGCTTCGGATCTGCGCGACGCCTCGCCCGCAGCCCCGATCGACGTCATCCGGCTCGGCCACGGTGACCGACTGTCCCCGGAGCAGTCACTCGTCAAGCGGGCCATGAGCAGGCGCACTCACGGCATCCCGGAGGATGCGGTCGTGTTCGGTGTATTCGGAGGTCTGACAC
>JACDDJ010000436.1 GCA_013817065.1 Acidobacteriota bacterium | reverse complement strand
CACTCGCGCTCACGTGCGCCGGGGCGATCGGCGGCGCTCTCGTCGGCGGCGCGGTCCAGGCGTTGACGCGCTGGGCGCTGGCGTCGCTGGTTGGCCTTGACGTGGACGTTGGCGGCGGCGGCGAAGGCGTGCTGATCGGAGGAGGTGCGGGGCTTGGCTTTGCGATCGCGACCCGCAGCACGCAGGACGGTCTGGCGGCGCCGCGCGGCAAGAAGCGCCTCCGTGCCGCGCTCATCACGGCAGCCGTCTGCGGACTGGCAGGGCTGGCGATCACCTTCGCCGGACGTCCCCTGGCCGGCGGCACGATCCACGCCATTGCCGACGCCGCGGACGGTTCGCGCGCCACGCTGGCCCCGCTCGGACGACTGATCGGGGAGCCGGACTTCGGTCCGCTCTCCAGGGCGATTCTCGCATTTGGCGAAGGGGCCGTGTTCGGCCTCGGTCTCGCCTACGGACTCATGCGGCGACCGCGTGACCTGTAATTCGCTGCATCTCTGCATCCCTCACCGCAATCTCACGGACTGCTCACCTCCGGGTCAAGACACCGCAAGAGCGTGGAGCGATGCTTCCTCGGGCTAGCGATGGACGGCGACGTCCGGCCCATGAAAGCCAGAAAGAGAGGCAGCAACGTGACTGCGTGTGCAACAGAGACTATTCGTGTGATCCGAGCCGCCCATCTCGGGATGTGCTTCGGTGTGCGAGATGCGATCGCGCTGGCGCTGGAGCACGCGGACGCTGGCCCCCTGACGATTCTCGGCGACCTCGTTCACAACCCCAGTGTCCTCAGCGCGCTCGAGGCGAAGGGCGTCGCGGTGGCGCAGGATGTCGCCGAGGTGAAAACAACGACGCTGATGGTGACCGCCCATGGCACGTCCGAGCGGACGCTCGCCAGGACCCGGGCACTCGGGCTCAACGTTGTCGAAGCCACGTGCCCGCTCGTCCACGTCGCTCACCGTGCCGTCACGACCCTCGCGCGCGACGGCTATCACGTCGTCATCGTCGGGCGACGGGACCACGTGGAGGTGCGCGGCCTGACTGGCGACCTCGATCGCTTCGATGTCGTGCTGGAAGACGATGACGTTCTCGCACTGGAGGAACATCCACGCATCGGCGTGGCAGCCCAGACGACGCAGGCGGTCGAGAAAGTGCGGCACGTCGTGGACCTGATCAAACAGCGGTTCCCGCGATCGGAGGTGCGCTTCATCGACACGGTCTGCAAGCCCACCAAGGACCGTCAGTCCGCGGCTGCCGAACTGGCACGCCAGTCCGAGGTGGTGATTGTCGTCGGCGGCCGTTCCAGCAACAACACGCGCGAGCTGGTCAACACCTGTGCGCGGCATTGCACCCGCGTGCATCACGTCCAGACCGACGCGGACGTCAGGCCGGAGTGGTTCGACGGGGTGAACGTGATCGGTTTGACAGCCGGTACTTCGACGCCAGGAGACGTCATCGACCGCGTCGAAGCCCGCATCCGCAGGCTTGCCGAACAGGAGGCCAGCGCCTCCACGTAGCCTACTCAGCCCGCATCGCAACAATCGGCTGCACCGCCGCAGCGCGGCGCGCAGACGGTATGCCGGCAAGAACAGCGACGACAAACGCCACGACGGCAGCGAGCGAGTAAACGAGCGGTTCGACACCGCCGAGCGGATACCAGGATGGATCGGCGAGCCGGACCCAGGCGATCGCGGCGAGCAGTCCGACGCCGATTCCGGGCACAACGAGTTTGAGTGCGTCGCCCAGCACGTCCCCCAGCACTCGTGCGCGTGACGCGCCGAGCGCGACGCGCACCCCAATCTCGCGTGTTCGTGTCGCCACCATGAAGGCGATGACGCCGTACACGCCCAGTGCGGCGAGTACGAGCGCGACACCCGCGGCCACGCCGCCGACCGCTGCGTGGCTCAGAAGATCAGAACGGCTGTTTTCCACCAGCCCCTCACCGGTCGTGAGCTCGCCGATGACGAGGTCAGGGTCGGCATCCTTGACGGCATTCTCGAAGACGCGCCGCATGGACGGGTCAAACGCCGCACCGCGGGTAATTGCGAACACCGTGGACGCGGGATGCTGGGCGAGCGGGACAAACAGCTGCGGCCGCGGATTCCCCATCTGCGTCGAAACCAGGTCTGCCGTCACGCCGACCACGGTGTGGGCCTGGCGCTCGTTCCCGGCGAATCCGAAGGCGACGCGCCCGCCGAGAGGATTGCCTGCGGGGAACAGCTCTCGCGCCAGTGGCTCCGACAGGATGACGACCTTTTCGGCGGCGTCGCGATCATTCGCATCGATGGTTCTACCGGCGAGCAGCCGGATTTCGAGCGCCTCCAGATAGCCTGGACCGATCCGGGTCGTATGTGCATCGACGAACGTCGACTCACCGTCGCGGGCGACTCGCGTGTTGCGATAGTTGAAGTCGAGCGGCAACCCGTCGCCTACCGACACCGAGCGGACGCCCGGCGCTTGCGCGAGGTTCCCCTCCACCGTACGAAGGAACAGTCGCCGATCCTCATCGGTCCTGCCGATGGCCGCCAGATTCAGCCGCGTGGCATACAGCCCTTGCGGCTTGAACCCAAGATCCGCCATTGCGGTCACCCGAGCCCGATCGAGATTGATCCCGCCGATGACCAGGAACGGGACCGCGATTCCCGCCTGTGCCGCGGCCGTGAACCGCTGCAGCCGGCCAACGCGCCGGCCACCGCCGGCGGAATCATTCTTGAGCGCCGACAGGATCGCCGGGCGGCTGAACCGAAGCGCCGGCAGCAGGCCGAGGACGGCACTGGTCACGAAGCAGAGGACGATGCACTGGAGCACCAGCCTCGCATCCGGTTTGAACATCGCGAGCGCCGGACCCGAATAGTTCAGCCACCATGCGACAGCGACCGGGACGCCGAAGAGGAGAGCGGACGCGAAGCTGCCGCCCAACACCGCCAGCACCAGCGCTTCGCTGAGGTGATACTGCATCAGCCGCCAGCGGCTCGCGCCGATGGCCATCCTGACCGCCAGCTCCCTCTCGCGCATCGCACTGCGGACCAGCATCATCCCGGAGATGTTCAGCCCGACGACGAGCAGCACCATGCCTGAGAGGCCAAACATGGTCATCCGTGCGAACAGCACCTGGGACCGGATGCGTGCGCCGGGGGGAAAGTAGGGCTCGACTCCGCCGACCTTGTCCTGGTTCGTGGCGGGATGCCGCGCCGCCAGCGACACCATGATCGACCGCACCATCGCGTCCGCCTGCGCCACGGTCATACCCTCCGACAAACGTGCGACCAGGTGGACCCAGGCGGAGTCGCGAGTGAAGCGGACGCTCTCGGTCGCCGTCAGACGCGGATGCCGCGACAGTGGCAGCCAAAGTTGATAGGAGCCGGCGTTCAGGCCGCTGACGTGCCCGCGGAAACCGTCCGGCGCCACGCCCACCACGACGAATTCGGTCTGGTTGACGGTGATCGGCCGCCCGATGATGTTCTGATCGCTGCTGAAACGCACCTGCCACATCCGATGGCTGATCACGGCTTCCGGCTGGGCGGTCGATGTGTCGTCCGCAGCGGTAAAGCCGGGGCCGCGTGGCAGGGTCACACCCAGAGTCGAGAAATAGTTGCTCGACACGTACATCGTCGACAGACTGCTTGCTGCGCCTTTGTCCGCTGGTCGAAAGAGCCCTTCACCCGGGCTCCAGCCTGTGAGGACCATGCCGCTGGTCCCACCGCGCACATCCAGGTAGTCCGGATAAGACCAGGTATCGACGATGGCGGAACCGGCCTGCGCGAGCAGCGACCCGGTCGGTCGGATGACGAGTTCAGCGAGATCGTCGTTCTTGACCCCGGGCGGTGTTCCAATAACCAGTCGCATCAGCAACATGATGCCGATGATCACGCTCATGCCGAGACCCAGCGAGATGAGGCACACCGCGGTGAACGCCCGGGCTTTCGTGAGCGTGCGTGCCGCATGAATAAGGTCGTGAATCTGGCTGATCATTCGCTATAGATACGCGGCGAGCGGGGATGGCGTTCCGAGGCAGGTCTTTTTTCACTCGAATCTCACGGAACGCTCACGCGCCGTGAGAACTTGCAGATGCGCTCGAGACGTCCTCGTAGATGGCCTAGTCAGTCGAAGAAGCGCATTGCGCTCGTCATACTGCTGTGGCTCGTGGACATGTGTTGAAGAGCGACATCAAGGGGGACCGTTGGGAGCTGATCGAAAGTCGATGACCTGGAAGCAGAAGGGGCTTGGGCTGATCGCCGTGGGCATCGGCCTGCTGCTGGTGGCGGGGCTCGCCCTCTACACCTACTTCCTCGCGACGATGAAACCGCTTCACCCGGATCCCCAGGCGGTGACCTCCGTTCGGCATGTGGCCCCGCCGGCGAGGTGGGCGGACGCGGTAGAACGCGTGAAGCCACTGGTCCGCGCACATCTTTCCGAGCGAAATCTGCCGGGACTCTCGGTCGCGGTGGGTGTCGGTGGCGAGATCGTGTGGGCGGAAGGCTTCGGCTGGGCGGATCTCGAAAAACAGGTGCCGGTCACGCCCGATACGGTGTTCAGGATCGGCAGTGCCTCGACGGCGCTGACGTCCGCGGCCGCCGGCCTGCTCGTCGAGCAAGGTCGGCTGAACCTCGATTACGAGATCCAGGCATACGTGCCCACCTACGCAAGGAAGGAGTGGCCCGTCACCCTGCGCCAGTTGATGGGACATACCGGAGGCGTCAGACACTTCGGCGACGAAGAGTTCATGCCACAGGGGCCCTGCGAACGGACGCTGGACGGCTTACGCCTTTTCGC
>JACDDJ010000435.1 GCA_013817065.1 Acidobacteriota bacterium | reverse complement strand
ATGCAGAGACGGGTGGACTGATGATGACCGGTGCCGAAGCCGCGCGATGGTTCGATCAGGATCGTGATGTTCGGATCGGGAACCTGCAGCGACGGCTTCGGCAGATCCCACGGTGGCGCAATCGTGACGCGGCCGATGCGAATCGCAGGGAGGTCCGCCTGCGTCCGCCGGGCCCAGTCTTCGTCCTCGACCTCGGTCCTGTGGATTTCGAGTGCCGCGAACTCGGCGTCCGCCTTCATCGCCGCTTCAGCGGCATCGCGGTCCGATTCGGTCGAGAAGTGAGCCGTCCACGCCCGCGGCGCGTGCAGGTCGTCCTCCTGGACCGCAACCAGCTCAAAATCCGACAGCGTGGCAACCAGCCTGTCGCGCAGAGACGACGTCGTGGATTCGGAGAAGCAGACGATGAGAGCGGGGGAGGGGTCCACTTACGTGAACATGTCCTTCATACGCTCGAAGAACGGTTTCTCCTCCGAGCCGGAGCCGTCTTCGGCCTGTACGGGCATTGTCCGCGCCAGTTCCTCCAGCAGGTGTTTCTGTTCCTTCGATAGCTTCTTCGGCACGGCGACGCGGGCGATGACGTGCAGGTCGCCCTGCCCTCGACCGCTGACGTTGGGCATTCCCTTGCCGCGCAGGCGGAACCGCGTGCCGGGCTGCGTGCCGGACGGTATATGGAGCTCCTCGCGGTTCTTGAGCGTCGGAACCTTCACCGACCCGCCGAGCGCGAGGGTGGGGAAGTGGATTGGCAGTTCGCAGTAGAGATCGTCGTCTTCACGCTGGAAGAACGGATGTTCCTGCACGTGGACAACGACGTAGAGATCTCCAAGCGGGCCGCCGGCGGTGCCGTGCTCGCCTTCACCGGTGAGCCGCATCTGCTGGCCGGTGGCGATGCCGGCCGGGATCTTTACCGTCAGCTTGCGCTCGCGCGAGATCCGCCCGGCGCCACGGCAGGTGGTGCACGGTTTCGCGATCGTCTTGCCGGTGCCGCGGCAATTCGAGCACGGACGCGCGACGGTGAGGAAGCCCTGCTGGAAGCGCATCTGCCCGCTGCCCTGGCACTGGGCGCAGGTTTCAACCGTGCTGCCAGGAGCGGCGCCAGTGCCGGTGCAGGTTTCGCATGTTTCTTCTCGAGGAACCACGATGGAGGTCTCGGTGCCTTCAGCGGATTCGTCGAAGCTGATCTCGAGGTCGTAGCGCAGGTCGGATCCACGCTGTGGACCGCCGCGCCGGCGGCGTCCTCCGCCGAAGCCGAACATGTCGCCGAGGCCGGAGAAGATGTCGGAGAAGTCGGCGAAGATCGTCGGGTCGAAACCGGCGCCCCCCGCGCCGCCGGCGTTCACGCCGGCGTGGCCGAAGCGATCGTAGAGGCCGCGCTTCTGCGCGTCGGCAAGCACCGCGTAGGCCTCGGCCGCCTCTTTGAAGGCTTCTTCCGCCCTGGCGTCGCCGGGATTGCGATCGGGATGGAACTTCAGCGCGAGCCTGCGGTACGCGCTCTTGATCTGCTGGTCTGTCGCCTGACGCTCGACGCCGAGGACTTCATAGTAATCACGCTTGCTCACGCCGCTTACCCTTTGGCGACTTTCACCATCGACGGCCGCAGGAGGCGATCGCCGAGCATGTACCCGCGGCGGAACTCTTCGATGATTTCCCCTTCGCGGCGTCCTTCGGCCGGCTCGTACGAGACGGCCTGATGGTAGTACGGATCGAAATCGGCGCCGAGCGATTCGATCGGCTTCACGCCCCGCTTGCGGAGGAGGTCCGCGAGCTGGCGCTGAATGAGTTCCACGCCCTGCCGATACGGCAGCGCTTCTTCGCTCGCCTCCACCTGGAGCGCGCGCTCCAGATCGTCCAGCAGCGGGAGCAGGTCCTCGACGACACCTGCGGTGATCGCGTCGGACACGGCCTGGCGTTCGCGCTCGGTGCGCTTCCGATAGTTGTCGAACTCGGCAGACTTGCGCAGCAGCAGGTCGCGAAGCTCGTCCCGCTCCTGGCGCGCGCTGTCGGTGCCGGCCTGGTCGGTCTCGTCGATCGAAGCCGCGGCGGTCTCGTCGAGCGGATCCTGGGCGATGTTATTGCGATGCTCTTCCACGGTCATTCGTTTCTAGGCGTCGGGCCGGCCGACCATGCGGTTCATGGCCCTGGTGAGACTGTCGACGGCGTTGATCGCGCGCGAGTACCGCATGCGAGTAGGCCCGATGACGCCAACGGCGCCCATGCCGCGTCCATCGTTATAGGTCGCCGCCACGATGCTGAAACTATGCAAGTCCGGCTTGATATGTTCGCTGCCAATGACGACCGTGAGCCCCGCTCCACTGAGATAGTCGTCGAGCAACTGGACGAGCCGGCGTTTCTCTTCGATCATCCGCAGCAACGTCCGCATCGTCTGGATCGTTGTCTCGGCGTCGGCCGCCGAGACGTCGTCGAGCAGGAGCGCCGTGCCCTGGATGTAGACATTGGGCGCCGTGTCCATGTCGGCAAAGGTGCTGTTGGCGAGTTGCAGGGCGCGCTGCATCAATGCGTCATACAGACCCCGCTCCTCGCTCAGGCGTTCGAGCACCGCGTGATGCACCTCGACCATCGAGCGTCCGCGGAACTCGCTGTTCAGATAATTTGCAGCCTGCTGCAACTCGATACTCGAGTAGCGCTGCGAAGGTTCGATTACCTTGTGCGAGATCTGTCCGCCGTTTGCCACGAGCACAACGAGAATCTTGCCGCCCTCGAGCGGGACGAATTCGAGATGTTCCAGAGTGGTTCGGTCGGCTGCCGGCGCAATCGCGAAACCCACGTGGTGAGATGCCCGCGACACTTCCTGCGACACGTGGCTGAGCAGATCGTCGACTGTGCCGGTGCGACGGAGGCGGGCCTCCACGTGCGGTTGGGGACGCGAGGTACGTCGTTCGGCAAGCAGCTGATCTACGTAAGCGCGATACCCCAGGTCGGTTGGAACCCGGCCGGCAGAGGTGTGCGGCTGGCGCACATATCCCAGATCTTCGAGGCGCGCGAGGATGTTGCGAAGGGTAGCGGACGACACACCAAAGCCCCGACTCGCAAGCCAGAGTGACGACACTGGCTCACCCTGGTCGATGTAGGCTTGAACCAGGGCGCCGAGAATCCTTCTATCTCGTTCCGGCAGTTCAGGATGGCGTGTCATTGGTGTTTAGCACTCGCGATGGTGGACTGCCAGTTGATTATACGTCAGATCCCTGCGCGGGTCGCCAGCTCTGCTGCGCCGAGCCGGGCGGTTCGACTGATTTCCTCGACGTCCGCGCCGGCCAAACGCCGGTCGCGCATCAGGACCTGGCCGTCCACCATCGTCAGCCATACATCAGTGCCGCGAGCTGAGTAGGCCAGGGTCGACCATGGGTCCACATCGGGCGCGAGGTGCGGCTGGTCCCGCCCGACCAGGATCAGGTCGGCGCGTTTGCCGACTTCGATCGAACCCAGTTCAGTTTCCATGCCGAGCGCCCGGGCTCCCTCGCGAGTCGCCATCCAGATCGCATCGCGTGCGGTGATAGCCCCAGGTGATTCCTTTACTGCCTGGAGCGTGGCGGCCAGGCGGATTTCGTCGAACATGTCCAGCCGGTTATTGCATGCCGCGCCGTCCGAGCCGAGTGAGACCGAGATGCCGCGGCGCCGCATCTCGGCAACGGGAGCAATCCCGGATCCAAGCTTGAGGTTGGATCCCGGGCAGTGCAGTACCTTGACGTCCCGTTCTGCGAGCAGCGCTTGTTCAGCGTCGGTGACCCAGACGCAATGCGCCGCGCACAGGTGCGGTGTGGCGAGGCCGGTGTCGGCGAGATACTCCAGATTGCTGAAACCACCTGACAACCTGCGGACGACTTCGACCTCCTCGCGATTCTCGGAGGCGTGAGTGTGGACGATCGTCCGCTCCTGCCGGGAGAGGTGGGCGACCGCTTCGAGCAGCTCTCGAGAGCAGGACACCGCGAAGCGTGGAGCGAAGGCCGCGTACAGCCGTCCGTTGGCAGCACCGTCCCACCGCTTCTTGAGTGCGAGGCTTTCGTCTATGGAGTCGCGCGTGCGCTCCTGCAGCCGGCGTGGAACTTCGTCCGTCCCGTCCATCATGCACTTGCCGACGACGGCGCGCATGCCTGTCTCAGCCAGTGTTTCGAAGACCACGTCAGTGTCGTGCACGGTCTCCATGGTGAGGACGGTGGTGGTGCCGGACAGGAGCAGTTCAGCGGCCGCCAGACGCGTCGCGGCGCGAAGAGTGGACGGCGTGTGCGCTGCCTCCATCGGCCAGACGCAGCGCTTGAGCCAGTCGAGCAGCGGCATGTCGTCCGCGTAGCCGCGGAACAGGGTCTGGCAGAGATGAATATGCGTCTGGATGAATCCCGGGACCAGGTAGGCACCGCCCGCGTCGATGCTCGAATCCCAGGTGCCCTCGGGTTCAGGACCAACGGAGACGATGCGGCCGTCAGCCACAGACACCGCGCCGTGGACGATCTCGACGCGGTCGTTCATGGTGAGGATCGTCGCGTTCCGGATCAGCGTCCTCACGGGCGGGATGCTACGTCCGCTGCTTGAGCGCCGCGAGCTGCAGCCGCTTCATCGAAAGGCCCGCCGTCTGCGCGCCGCGGCGGACGGCGATCAACTCGGCAAGGATGCTGACGGCGATCTCGGCCGGGGTGACCGCGCCGATGTCGAAGCCGATCGGTGCGTGAACGCGCGCCAGCGACTCGATCGGTAGTCCCTCGCTCAGAATCTGATCGTAGATCCGCGCGACCTTGGCGCGGCTGCCAATCAGTCCGAGGTAT
>JACDDJ010000027.1:14626-15189 GCA_013817065.1 Acidobacteriota bacterium | reverse complement strand
GCCTTCTGAACGATGCCCGCCTGACCGGTCTTGCGCGACGCCAGGAGCATGAGAACGTCATGCTCGTCGACAAGGAACTGCAGCAGCGCCTGACCGTCCGTGTCGAGAAGGGTCGGCAGGTCTTCAACGGTTGCGACCGGGCCCAACCCCCGCCAAATCGGAAGATCCGGCAGCCGCGCGAAGAGCTTCTCCCGTGCCGCTGCGCGTTCGGCCGTCGCTCCTTTGATCGCGAGTTCCAGCTTCGCGAGGCTCGCCGCATCGGGCTTCGGCAGACTGCGCTGGCTGGTCCGCTGGGCGAGCAGCGTGGTCAGCGCTGTTGCCAGCCGATGTTCCTCCGCCCGTTCCTCGCTGGTCATCCCGCGGGCGATGTCACGCTCGCTGCCGGCCAGGACGGCGCGCAGTGAATGTGCGCGCATCATCTCGACACTATTGAACGCGCCGGCAGCATCTCCCTGTTCCGCCTGGAGGACCGCCACCGCCGCGTATGCCGTCGCGCTATCGGCTGGCGCGGCCTGACCCGGCCGATCGAGGGCGGCGGTCGCCATGCGTACGACCGTTTGAAC
>JACDDJ010000027.1:0-14616 GCA_013817065.1 Acidobacteriota bacterium | reverse complement strand
AGCCAAGTGCCAGGTCCGGTTTCGCCAGCTTGCGTTCAATACGTGCCACCGATACCAGGGCACGCCACAGCACGTCGTCCGTCTCAAGGGCGACGGCCGTCCTGCGCGCGGCGACCGCCTGCTCGAGGGCTTTCTCGTAGTCGCCACGACCGTAAAGGGCTTCGGCGAGGCCGAGGCGAGCACGGGCGCCAGCTTCCTCCATCCCCAACTCGTTGAAGGCGATCAGACTCCGGGTGTACCAGGTCACCGCGTCGTCGAACTTCTCCTGCGCGGCGAGCGCGTAGGCGAGTCCCACCTGGGCGCGCGCGATGCACTCGGGATCCGTACCGGTCGTGCAGGCGGTGATGCTCTCTGTATATGCCTTCTCCGCAAAGGGAAAGCGGCCAGCCGCCAACTCGGTCAGTGCCGCTCCCTGCAGCGCGCGGCCGGCGCTGCCGAGATCCCTGGCTTTCTCAAACAGCTGACGGGATGCCTGATACGCGGCTCGGGCCGCGGCGGTGTTGCCAAGGCGGAAATGGATCTCGCCGATATTGTGGAGGACGAGCGCCTGCCTGGGGCCATCGTTGCTCGCGCGCCGCTCGTCCAGCACACCTGCAAATGCGTGAAGCGCCGCGGCATAGTCGCCTTGCGCGCTGTAAACACGGCCGAGGCCCTCGAGCGCACTCGCGGCGCCGCCTGGGTCCAGTGCCTTGCGCTTGAGTTCTTCCGCACGCCGATAGTCCGCGATGGCGGCGGCATAGTCCCCTTGCAGATAAAGGACGTTACCGGTGCTGATCAGCGTGGTACCGATCGGGCCGAGGTCGTTCAACGTCTCCTGGATCGCAAGAGCCTCACGGTATGTCTTCAAGGCCGCGCCATAGTCGTACGTGGTGTACAGGACCGTGCCGATGCCGACCAGCGCACTCGCTGCTCCATCATCGTTATTCGTTTCGCGCGCGAGTGCGAGCCGGAGCTCGTACGACTTCAGAGCGGCTGTGAAGTTGCGCTGGAAGTACTGGCTGTTCGCGATGTTCTGCAGCGCCTGTCCTTCGGCCCTCGCGTTCTTCATCACTCGCGCGACCTCGAGACTCCGCTCGTAGATCGGCTGCGCGGCCTGGTATTGCGTCACCTGGACGAGTTGATCCGCACGGCGCGAGATAGCGTCGGTCAGCCGGGGCGTGATAAGTTCCGGCTCGGCCTCGAGGAGTTGCCTTCGAAGTTCAGGATCATCGGTCGCGATCAGAGCAGTGGCCAGCTCATCGACCGGAGCACCCTCTCGAACGATCCGCCAGTCCCCTTCCTCCCGCACCAGCGCGAGCGCGAGCTGCAACCGGGTCGTGAACACCCGTGTAGATCCGTCGGGGTTCTTGCTCCGCGCGTCGGTTCTCGCCCGGGTCGCGCCGACGCGGATCCGCGCCGTCTCGCCGATGACGCTCGCCCGCACCACCGAAACCTCTGTGAAGACGTCGTCGCCGCTGGCAAACACCAACCTAAGCTGTTCGGCGGTCGGCTTCGACGCCGACCGGCTCCACAACGCGAGATAGGCGTCGACATCTTCGGCTTGCTGCGTCGAAAAAAAACGCTCGGTAAGAGCCTGGAGAGCAGGATCGACCTCCTGGCCGGGCGCCGGAGGGCCGGGGCTTGGCGGAACGGGAGCCGGTATCTGGATCAGGAGCGCAAGGGCAAGGGCCGACAACGTGCGCAACATCTGGCTCCTTAGACCCCGGCGAAAGCGCTGAGTTCCACCGTGGCACCCACCTTGCTCAGCCAGAAGGCGGAGGGTTAATCATGGACGACGACAAGATCACCTCAGGCATTCTGGGCCTCGGGGGCGCAGCGGTTCCGAAGACGCCGGGGGATCCATCGACGGAGTACGACGCCGAATCCGTCGCGCAGCGGCGCGCCCGTCTGCACCAGGGTGAAGCTGACGCCGAGGCGGCGCGTGACGAGGGGGATCAGTCGGGGCCCGGAGCGACCGGTATCGACATGGGATCCGGTGGCGACGGCACGGACCTGAGCGGCAAATAGAATGGAAGATGGTAGAGGGAAGATGGAAAAGTGTGGCCACTCGCAGCCACCGGGCTGAATCACTGACACTTTCCATCCATCATCTCCGGCAACAGGCGAATCGGTAGACGATAGATGGTAGTGCGCGAGTACTTCGGCGCAGTGGCTGCGAGTCCGACACTTTTCCATTTACCCTCTTCCATCTACCATGACCTGGTTCTTGAACCCCGCCGTCCGGCGGGACGACACCTTCCGCGGACTATTTTCGGACGAGGAGTATCGCGCCGTCCGGAACTACGCGGAACGTCACCACCATCCCGAACTCTCATCGACTCCTCTCACTCAGCTCCACGCCATCGCCCGAGCGTGCGGAATCGCATCGGTCCACGCGAAAGATGAAACGCACAGACACGGCGTCAACGCGTTCAAGATCACCGGCGTCGGCTACGCCGTGGAGCGCATCGGTGTCGATGCGGCCCGTCGTGGACTTGTCTGCGCAACGGCTGGCAATCATGGCCGTGCAGTTGCGCGGGTCGCACGTCAGAGAGGCGTCCCCTGCACCGTCTTCCTTCCGATCGCACGCACTCCGGATCCGATCGAACTGCGGACGCGCCGGGCCCGCGCCGACGCGATGCGAGAGGACGGCGCCACCGTAATCGAGGTGGACGGCACCTATGAGGAGGCCGTCGCTCGCGCGGCCACATTCGGCGCAGAGAAAGGTGCGACGGTCGTCTCGGACACCTCGTGGGACGGCTACGAGCAGATCCCGCGTTGGATCATGGCGGGCTATACACAGATCTTCGAGGAGGCATCACAACAGTGGGATGAACGCCCGGACCTCGTCATCGTCCAGGGTGGCGTCGGAGGTCTCCTGTGCGCAGCAGTGAGCTGGTTCGCGGCTCGATATGGCGCCGGACGTCCGTTCGTAGTCGCGACGGAACCTGAACATGCCGCGTGCCTGCTCGAATCCGCGCGAATCGGCTCGCCGACAACCATCACCGGAAGTCTCAATACGATCATGGCGGGCCTGCGTTGTGCGGAACCGTCCCCACTCGCGTGGCCGGCCATCGCGGCCGGCGTGGACGCATTCGTCACGGTAAGTGATGCGAGCGCCGTCGACATGATGGTTACACTCACCGGCGGAGCTGACAGTGAACGGATCGATGCCGGGCCGTCCGGGGTCTGCGGCCTGGCGGCCCTGCGCGACATCGCGCTCGCACCGGAGTTGAGCGGGTTGCGAGTGGCCGTGCACGGCGGTCGAAGAGTACTGGGCGCGCATACCCGGGTACTCGTCGTGATTACCGAAGGCTCGGTCCGCTAGTGAGATAATCGGGGCATGCCGCGAACCAAGGCCCCCGAGACATGGGGTCGTTCCACCGTCCGTACTGCCTGCCCTCTCGATTGTCCCGACTCCTGCACCGTCGACGTCACCGTCGAGAATGGACGCATCGTCAAGATGGACGGCGGTGATGCCAATCCAGTCACGCGCAACTACATCTGCGGCAAGGTTCGGCGCTTCCCCGAACGGGTTTACGGCGAAGACAGGCTGCTCTATCCAGCCATCCGGCAAGGCGCCAAAGGCCAGGGCACGTTCACGCGAGTCACGTGGGACGAAGCGCTCGATCACATCGCCGCGCGGATGCTGGAGATCCGCGAGGCGCACACGGCTGAAGCGATCCTGCCCTTCTGCTACGGCGGGTCCAACGGCCTGCTCACGCAGGACACCAATGACGCCGTGCTCTTCCGCGGCTTCCGGACCTCGCGGCTGGCGCGGACGGTGTGCGCCGCGCCTACGGGTGCAGCGAACCAGGCGCTCTACGGAAAGATGCCTGGCGTCACCTACCATGACTACCCGCACGCCAGGCTGATCGTCCTGTGGGGCGTGAACCCGGGGGCATCGGGCATTCACCTCATGCCGTTCCTCAAAGAAGCGCGAGCCGCGGGTGCCAAGCTGGTCGTCATCGATCCGCGGGCCACCTCGCTCGCACGGCAAGCAGATCTTCACCTCGCCATCCAACCTGGTGCAGACCTGCCGCTTGCACTCGCGATTCACCGTCACCTGTTCGAGAACCGCCATACCGACGAGGCGTTCCTCGCGCAGCACACGACGGGAGCCGAGTCGCTCAGGGCCCGCGCCGCGGAGTGGACCTTCGAACGGGCCGCCGACGTGTCGGGTGTCGACGCCGCCCTCATTCGCCAGTTCGCCGAGCTCTACGCGGCCTCGACGCCGGCGCTGGTGCGCTGTGGCTGGGGGCTCGAGAGGAACCGCAACGGCGGCAGCGCGGCGGCGGCCATCCTCGCTTTGCCGGCAGTCGGCGGCAAGTTCGGCGTCCGCGGCGGCGGCTTCTCGATGAGCAATTCTTCGGCGTGGGGCATCAAGGCCGCCGCATGGATGGACGAGACGCCGGAACCCGACACCCGCCTCGTCAACATGAATCATCTCGGTCGCGCGCTCACCGAGTACGACTCGCCGCCGGTGAAGATGCTGTTCGTCTACAACTGCAATCCGCTGGCGACGATGCCAGACCAGAATCGGGTGCTCCAGGGGCTGCAGCGGGACGATCTGTTCACGGTAGTTTACGAGCAGGTGGTGACCGACACCTGCCGCTACGCCGACGTGCTGCTGCCAGCGACGACCTTCGTCGAGAACTACGACATCGCCAGGGGTTACGGACCGATCAGCCTGCAGCTCGTTCAGCGCGTCATCGAGCCAGTCGGCGAGGCCAGGCCAAACGCCGAAGTATTTTCTGCACTCGCGGAACGGCTCGGCGTTGGTCAGGCCGAAGAGGAAACCGACACGCTGCTGCGTGTGCTGTCGAAGCTGCCGCCGGACGTTTCAGCGGAACTTTCGGCGTCCGGTATTGCGACCCCGCCGTATAACGGCGTCCCAGTGCAGTTCGTGGATGTGTTCCCGCTCACGCCGGATAGGAAGGTCCATCTCTTCCCCGACTTCCTCGACAAGAGCGCGCCGGCCGGGATGTATGGATATCAACCCGACCCGGCGACGCCGGACTACCCTCTCGCGCTCATCTCTCCGGCAAGTGAGAAGACCGTTTCGTCGACGCTCGGTGAATTGCGGGAACGTGCCGCCGTCCTGCAGATGAATCCGGCGGACGCCGAGGCGCGAGGCCTCTCGACCGACGATCCCGTGCGTGTCTTCAACGCGCTTGGCGAGGTGCACTGCCCGATGGCGATCAACAAGGACATCCGGCCCGGCACCGTGACCCTGCCGAAGGGACTCTGGCGCAAGAGCACCTATAACGGGCTGACGTCTAACGCACTCGTCCCCGACACGCTCACGGATCTTGGCGGCGGCGCCTGCTTCAACGACGCCCGGGTGCAGGTCGCGTCGCTCGGCAGGCACTAGGGAGCGTTCAGCTTTCAGCCTCGCCTTAGTAGCTGAAGAAGAAAATCAGGTCGATACCACCGCGCTCGATGCGACGCTGGTTGATGCGGTTTGCCGAACCGCTCGTCTGTGGCGCCGCCGTGATCTGCAGCCGCAGAAACCGCGCGAGCTGGTAGTCGAGCATGAATTCCGTCGTGCTTCGCTCGCCGAACTCCTGCCGCAGTCGGAGGAATGCCCGGTCGCCGATCTGCTGACCGGCGGTGATCCCGGCGCCCAGCTCACCCGACTCGGTCGTGGTGGTGATCTCGAAGAGGTCGAGGTCGAGGGCGCGGCCGATTGAGTCGCCGAGAGGCGCTGCGATGAAGCCGGTGGCGATGCCGCCGGCGGTTGCCGCCAGTGAGGAGCGCTCCCCGGTGCCGAGTTCGCTGACCGCCCGATTGAAGACGATGAGCGCGAGGATGTCGCTCTCGTCGAGCGGAGGATTGCTCGAGAGCGCGAGCTCCGGTTGCATGAGGGTTCCCGTGATGGTGACCTTCACCTCGACGCCGGTGTTTGGAATGGTTCGCGTGGCCGAGATGTCGAGGAACGGGTTGATCTCGGTGTCGCCAACGAAGCGGATCCGCCCGCCGCGATCCAGGTTGAAGCGCCGGCCCTGGAACTCATAGGTGCCGCGCACCGTCTGGACGGTGCCGAAGAGCCGGGCGACGTCCCCGGGGTCTTTCCGCACCTCCATGTCACCGCCGATCGTGATGTTGATGTCGCCCAGCGCTGCGCCATTCGGCCCTCCCGGACGAATGCTCTTACCTCGCAGCACGAGGTTGTTGGGCATGATCAGCGCGACGCGCAGCTCAACGGCGTCGAGGAGACTGGCAGGAGGCGGAGGCGCCTCCGTCGTCTTCTCTGTTCTGGGAGGCGCGGCCGAGGCCTCGGCTTTGCGTAACGCTGCGCGGGTCGCTTCCTCCGCGCTGCCGCTGCCCTCGACCATCCGCTCGGAGGACACCACTTCAGGTAACGACTCGGTGGCGTATGGATCGTAGAAGAACGTCATCAGGCGATCCACTTGGATGCGTCCCGCCGCCACTCGGACCCGGCCTTCGACCTTGGGGCGCCGCAGTTCGCCGGAGATGGTCAGCGAGATATCGAGGCCGAGGTCGCCGAGCTCGTTGTCGATCACCTCGAAGTTGTCCGAGCTGATGCGGATGTTGACCGCGCCCACGGACTTCTCGTGGACGGCGAGGTCGCCCGCCACGTTGAGGGCTTCACCGTTTTCGTCGAGGATCTGGAAGCTCTGAAGCGCCACCTTGTCTTCGGTCAGCTCGATCCTCGTGTTCAGTCCTGAATACGAGACGCCGCCGAGCGGCACGCCAAAGGCACCGTTGCGGATGTCGATGTGGCCCTGCAGGTGCGGGTCCTGGCCGGACCCGGTGACGCGAACATCGGCTTCGAACGTCCCGGCCACGTTTGCCACGTAGTCGGTGAATCCCTGCACGATACCGAGACCCAGCGCGGTGGAGGTGATGTGCAGATCGACGGAGTCGTCGGCGCCGGCCGGTACGTGTTCACCGGTCTTGCTCGGCGTCAACAGGGACATCGGTGCTGACCCCTTGACCGTGATGCGTTCAGTGGCCGTCTGCTGCAGGGTCGCATCGACAATCGCACGGCGGCCGACGTAGTCGATGTCGGCGATGAACGACTCGTACTTGTAGGTCTGGAAAGCGCCGTTGTGGATTTCGAGATGGCCATCAATTGATGGCGCTTCCGCCGTGCCGGTTACCTTCGCATTGGCGTTGAGCTTGCCCACGAAGCCGCGGTTCTGCAGCAGCAGGGTCTCGAGCTGCTGAAGGTCGACGTTCTGCGCCACAACGTCCAGAGCGGCAGAGGGAGCATCCCCCTTCAGCGCGATGGTGCCGTTCACGGAAAGGAACTGGTCGGTGCTTACCAGTTCGACGTTCTTCAGCTCGACGCGGTCGGGCGAATACCGGACCGTCGCTTCGGTCCCCGGCTTGCTCCTCCACTCGACACCCGCTGTGCGCACCGCGAGCTGCGGCAAGTGCAACTCCTGATGATCGGGGTGCAGGATCACCTTGCCCGACGCATTCAGCTCGCGCGTCTTTTCCTTGATGTTGGTGGTGAAGGTGACTGTCTGCTGGTCGTAGACCGTCGTAGCCGTGAGCTCGCTGATCTCCATGCCGCCGGCCTTGATGAACGTGCCCTTCGTCGTTGCATCTACCTTGGCCCTGCCGAACTCCAGCTCGGGAACCGTGACGGTGAAGGTGCTGTCCAGATCGAGCGCGCTGTTCTCCTGGTAGGAGAGATTGCTGCCGTTCAGCGTGCCCGACGTCGTCAGTGAGGCACGGTTCCCGGTGATCGTGCCGTCCACGATCGCGGTGCCACCGATCCCGGTCTGTCCGGCAAGCTTCGCCAGTTGCGGCAGATCGATGGCCTCGACGTGATACTTCAGGTTCGACGCGGTGGTCCGGTCGAGCGCGACGCGTCCCGAGGCGTCAACCTTGACGTCCGGCCCGGCGAGCGTGAACTGCTTCACATCACCTACCTGGTTCGCGTAGCTGGCATCCAGGTTCGCGGTCTCGATGGCGAGTCCGCCCACGCTCGAATCTGACAGGGTCAGCGTGCCGGCCGCCGTGACGCTCTCAGGTGTGATTGGAGCTGAGACATCCGCTATCTGGACGGTGGCGTTGATCACGCCGGTCACTTCCCCCGCGAGGTCGGGCCGTGCGGCGATGCGGGCCGGATCGAATCCTTCGAACTGACCATCGAGACGTCCTTCGAGGGCGCCCCCGGCGAGGTGCACGCCGAAACCAAGGTCCGGCAGCCGCCCGCCCATGATCTCGGAATCTTTCAAGCGTCCGGTCGCATCGAGGGTCATCTCCGCAATCGACGACTCGGTCTCCCTTCGTCCGGCCGGCCGCCTTGGCATCGAGCCGTTGACGTCGAAGGTGCCGTTGACGCGGCTCGCATACTCGGCCTTCGCCATGGCCGGAACGTCCAGCGCCTTGCCCATCCGCTCCACATCCAGATCCGCAACCCCGCCTCGCGCCGAGTAGCTGATGGCACCGGGCTGAAGGCTGAAGTCCGCCACCGTGCCGGCTTCGAGGGTGGCGCCCTCGACGGTCGATCGGTCCAATTCCGCGCTGCCTGAGACCTGCTGTCCCGTCCCGCGCACCTGGTATTTGGCGAGATCGAGATTGGTCGTGAGATCAGGCGCCCCGGTGGACGCCGGCAACCCTTTCAGGTTCACGTTCGCGGCGCGCCCACTCAGGTCAAACGACAGCGGACGACGTCCGGATGGTGTGACGATGAAGCCTTTGGCTGTCGCGGTGCCACCGTAAGCCCTTGCACGACCGTCGAGTTCGATGCGCGGACCGTTGATCGAGCCCTTGACGTCGACGTCGCTCGCGGAGTACCCGGCCGCGACGACCCGTGGCCCCACAAAGGTGAAGGTGCCACTCAGGCGCTCGGCGACGGGCGCCGCCTCTGGCGTGGCGGCGACTTCCAGATCCAGCCGCGCACGCCCGGTGATGTCGCTTCGTTGTTCCGGATCCTGGAGCACTGCGGCCAGGTTGAGATGCTCGACCTGGACGTCACCTTCGGCGCCAATCGCGGGTCCCTCGACGTCCGCCGTCAATTGCCCGACGATATTGCCGGCCTCGGACTTGACGTTGAGATCGAGCCCCAGCCGCTCGGCAGGTCCATTCGCCTTGATATCAATGACGGGATGCAGGTCGTAGGGCGCCGCCGCGGGAACGATTCTGCCGATCTCGGGCAACGAGATGTTGCCGGTGGTCGTGACCTTGATGACGGGCGTCTGCAGGTACTTCTCGACCACACCATCGAGCGCCATCGTCGTTTCGGCGGTGTTGATTCTCAACTGCTCGACGTAAAGATTGTCGTCGCGCACCGCGAGCTTGCCCGAGAGCTTGCCCATCGAGAGCTCCGGCGAAGTCGCGCGGAAGCTGAGGTGATCGACCGTGACGGTGTAGTGGACCGGCGCGTATTCGTAAGCAGCCTTCAGATCAAGGTCAGCGATCTGCTTCGGCAGCGTATAGGTTTCGGAGCCCACCTTGTCGCGGATCGACACGCTGGCATCGGTCACCTGGATGGACGGCAGCGACAGAGGTCTGCCGGGCCCCTCGCGCTCGGCCTCCTTCTGCTGCTTCTTCACCACCTGCGCGAGGTTCCAGCCGTTCTCGTCACGCTCGAGCACGATCGTCGGCTGATGCAGCTTGATATCGTCCAGCACCATTCCGGATGACAGGATCCGGAAGACGCTGTAATCCAGCTCGACGTTCTTGACCGCCACGATCCGCCCGCCCGAGACATCAAGCGCGACATCACGCAGCTGCACACCAAAGAACAGGTTGCCCCCGAGCCCGCCGATCGAGAGTTGCCCGTTGACGTATTGCTCCGCCTCACGGACCACGTAGCGGCGAAGCCAGTCGCGGAACCACGGCGTCTGCGACACGATCAGCGCAACCGCGAGGACGCCAACCAGCAACGTGCCGACAATCGCAATGACCTGCAGCAGCCGGCGCATGGCTCTCATTCGTGAGCCTTGTCACGTGCGACGTGCGGAGTGCGACGTGCGACGTGCTCGGTGCTACGTGCGCGGTGTGACGTGCGACGGGTGAAAGCCCGTGAATTCATCCGTGTATTCCGTGTATCCGTGAAATCCGTGTGATATCCGTGGATTCCGTGTGACTAAAAGGCCTGGCCAAAACTGAAGTGAAAACGGAAGCGACGCGTCTGTTCCTTGCCGTTCACCAGCAGGCCAGGGAGCGGGTTCAATTGGTAGCCAAGATCCACGCGGAGCGGCCCGATTGGCGTTGTGTAACGCAGACCGGGACCGACGTCGTAGCGGAGGTCGCTGAGATTGAAGTCCCACGAGTCGGTCCAGACGTTACCCCCGTCGAGGAAGATCACGCCCCCGAGCGCGCTCCAGACCGGGACGCGCAACTCCGCCGAAAAATTCATGAAGGTGGTGCCGCCGATCGGCAGGCCGCCCCCGCTCAGCGGCGACACTTCGAAACGGCCCCAGCCGCGAAGGTTCGAGGCGCCGCCCAGGAAGTAGCGTTTCTGGAACGGCACCAGCGCGTCGGAATCGCCGTCCGCGGCGATCGATCCACCGCGCACCTGCGCGGCGATCACGGCTTTGTTCGCCACACTCAGGTAGTAGCGCCCTTCGCCGGTCAGCTCGTAGTAGTCGTAGGTCCCGCCGAGGATGCTCCCGGCTTTCTCCATGTGGACGGACGCGAGGTATCCGCGCTTCGCGTCGACGAGGTTGTCGGTCATGTTGCGGCTGGCGTCCAGCAGGAGCGCAGACCGCTGTCCCGTTCCGGTTCCGAACCTGGGGTCGAGACCGAGCGCGATCAGCTCGTCGCGAAACGTGAGATCGTTCAGCGCTTCGTTCGAGATGCTGAAGGACTCCCATTCGTTCGCATAAGCCAGAGACAATGTCATCGTCGGACGTCTGCCGAGAATGGGTCCGCCGCCCCGCGCGAACTGGCGTGTGACAGTTGCACGTCCGCCCCGGGTCTCGAGGTCAAAGGCCGGCTCGTCGGCGTGCCACACCTGTCCGGTGAGGCTGAGGGAATAGGCGGGGCTGAAAAGATAGGGCTGATTGAAATTGAGGCGGACGCCGCCATCCAGGCCGGAGTAGCGCGCCAACACGCCAGCGGTCCGGGCACCGCCGAAGAAGTTGACGTGGCGCCAATCGACTTCGGCGCGGGCCTTTTCCTCGGTTCCATAGCCGACACCGAAGGTGACTTTCCGGTGCTTCCCCTCGGTCACGGTCACACGGGTCGGAACGATGGTCGGCTTTTCCTCGGCCTGAAGCGGCTGCACGTTCGCGAAGTTGAACAGCTCCAGCCCATAGAGGCGGCGCTGACTCTCGCGCAGCTTACTCAGCTGATAGAGGTCGCCCGGTTTGAAAGACAGCTGACGGCGAACCACGTTGTCGCTGACCGAGGTATTGCCGGAGATGTCGATCTCGCCATGACGAGCCACGGGACCAGGCTCGGCGTGGAAGGTGATCACCCGCTGGTGGTCATCACTGCCGGGCGTCTCACCGATCCGAACGGACGCGTAGGGATGTCCGTGATCACGCAACTCGTCGAGCAGGGTCTCGCGCGAGGCCTGCAGGATGGCGCGGTCGAGCGGCTGGCTCGCCTTGAGCGGCAGGCTGGTGTCGAGCGTGGTGCGGTGTTCGGCGGGCAGCCCCTCGAAGCCCTCGAGCACCACTCGTTCGGCTTGCAGCGGCTGCCCTTCGTCGATCGTGACATCGATCTTGACGGCGGTCTGGTCCTCATTGAGCTGGGCGTTGAAGGAGGTCACGCGCGCGTTCGGAAAACCGCGGTCGGTGTAGAACGCGACGATCCGCTTCAAGTCAGCTTCGAACTGTTCGCGGCTGAAGTACTGCCTCGTACCCCAGGGCAATTTCGAGCTCGCCTGGGTCGCGAGGACCTGCTTCAACTGCGCCGAGGTAACAGCCTGATTGCCCTCGAATGTGAATCCGGTTACCTTGACGGCGCCCTCTTCTTTGCAGGCAGCGACGCCGAAGAGCAGCGCGGTTAGCGTGACCGCACGGAGGGTAGGGCTCGTCGTAGGCACCGGACATCGTACTCACAAGCTATGCCAAGGCCGACGGCCTTCGCGGCCGCGGCCAAATCCCAACGTCCAACCCAAAAAAAACGGGCGCGAAAACCTCATTGAGGCTTGCGCGCCCGGAGTGTAGGGCCGATCGACTACAGGTCTACGTCAGGATTGCCGCGTAATCTCGGGTTTGCCGGCCGAGACCGAAAGCATGATCCCGAGGCCCACCGCTATGACCAGACCGATCAGGATCCACATCGGGGAGATCTGGCGCAAGACCCCGCCGTACCACAGCGCCGCCAGGGCGCCCATGAGCAGCAGGAAGTAGCCAACCAGATAGATGTTTACAAAACGCATCAGAGAACCCTCCACATGCGACGTGCGAACGTGCTACGTGCCACGTTCGCACATCCCACGTGCGTTACCGCTGGATCCGGACCACGAGGGCGGCGCGACGGTTGAGACGACGAGTCTCTTCGCGCGCGTTGTCGTGTTTCGGACGCTCTTCACCGTAGCTGATGGTGCGGAGACGATCCGCGCCGATGCCGCGGCCGGCGAGATAATCGCGCACGGCGTTGGAACGGCGTTCGCCGAGGGCCAGGTTGTACTCGGCCGTGCCGATGTTGCAGGTGTGGCCTTCGAGCTCGAGGCGGAGCTCGGGGTTGGCCTGCAGCGCGGTGATGGCCTCATCGAGCGCCCGGGTCGCTTCCGGCCGCAGCGAGTACCGGTCGAAGTCGAAGTGGACGTCTTCGAAAACGAACTCCTTCACTGCCTGCCGCACGACCTGGATGTTGACCGTGTCGGTCGCGGTCTTCCCGTCCTGCGGGCAGGTCACCGTTACCGTGACGGGGACGGTGCCTTCCTGCATCGGTGCGGTCCACGTCGTGGATCGCGCGGCACCGTCGGCAAGCGTGCCGGTCGGCGCCGACCATGCGTAGGTCACCGAGCAGCCGATCGAGGACTGCGGGGTCGCGGTGATCGTTGACGCCTTTCCGACGTCAACCGTGCACGGGTTGCAATCGGCCTTGACCGAGAGGTTGTGCACCGCTGCCTGCACCGGCGGTGGCGGCGCCGGTGGTGGCGGGGCCACGTAGATACGCACACCGGGGTGATACCCGATGCGCACCTGGAGGCCCAGCGAATCGCCCCCTTCGTCCTCGTACGGGCCAAACTCGCTACGGCCGTCGAGCCGCATCCGCCAGTTCAGGCCCGCACCGACGAACATGCCGCGACGGGACTGCCAGGTGAGACCCAGCGAGGCATCGATCGGCGAGGTGAGCTCGGTGGTCGCAGGCGCGGTCGAACCGTCGGTGCCGACCAGGGTCCGGGACAGGGTCAGCGTGTCATCGAGGTAGAACTCCCCGTGGAGTTCAGCCGTCAACTTCAGATTGCGACGGGTCGGGAAGCCGGCGCCGACGCCCCAGCGGAACCCATTACTCAGATTGACGTCATCAGGGTCGCCCCGGAAGAGCATGCCGGCGAAGCCGGAGAACTCGACGCGCTCGTTCACTTCTTTACTGAGGATGGCGTCGATGGCGAAGTCGATCTTTCCGGTCCCGACGCCCTCTTCGTCGTCCTTCGCCGTCGGCACCTTGACGAGACCGCGCAGCGCAAAGGCCATCGGCTGCTGACGCCACTGCGACGTCAGGTTCACCTTGGTGCCCAGCCACAGGTCGCCGAGCTGGTTGCCGGACCACCCGTCGTTGACGAACGGGTAATCGTTGACCAAACCGCCGCCCTGGTTATTGGTGAACACCGGCCGCACGTCGCGGTCGATCCGGCGAATGACGTCGAAGGCGCCGAAGATCTCGGCACGGTCGCCGAGACCGAACCCGAGCGTCACCGGCCAGTTCGACACGTCGGTGAACCCTTCGGTATGGTCGAAGTTCACGCGGTAGGCGCTCACCGAGAATCGGCGCGCCGGCAATACTTCGCCGGTCGGCACGAACCAGAGCCCCGTATCTCCGCGGAACGTCGTCGTGGCGGGTCGTGTTTCGACTGCCATCGATGTGGCCGGCTGTCCGCTCGTCGCCGGCTGCTGGCCGGTCGGCTGGCTCGTCGTCGAGCCCGTGGTTCCTGTCTGGGCGGACGCCGCCGCGGCACTACTGAGCGCCACGATCATCGCCATCGCTACCCGTTTCAACATACGCACACGCCTCCGTCTCTCTCGCACTTATCGACCTTATCGTCCTGATCGTCCTGATCGCTATCGCTTATCCTCAACTATCCTCAACGTCCTTATCGTCCGTTGAGGTCTCCGCCGTCAGGCTTATCCTCAACGTCCTTATCGTCCGTTGAGGTCTCCGCCGTCAGAAGGTCGCGCGGCTAGCGCCGCGCTGTCGGCCGCTGCCTCCCCGGCGAGCCGCCCGCGTCCACCCCGGCTGATCTGGCCGCCCTTGCGACCGGCCGATCGGGCTTCCTCTGAGGTCCACTCGTGAGCGGTTCCCTTCTGGTGCGCGGCCCGGCCGCCCTTGCTCGCAATCTCCCGCTGCTTTTCGGGTGACATCGATGCGAACCCGCGGCGCTCCTTACGTTCTCCTGCGTCTCGACCCTTCACAGCTTCATTCATGGTCAATTCTCGCTCCTGCTGGCCCGCCTGTTCCTCTTACCACGTACGGTGACGTGTTCGGCTCCGCCGGCGGGTCCTGGACGGGCGCGGGTTGGGGTTCGTCCGG
>JACDDJ010000434.1 GCA_013817065.1 Acidobacteriota bacterium | reverse complement strand
CTTCCGCGCCTTGTTTCGAGAGTCGGGTTACCCGACGCGATCCGGACCGACAACGGCGCGCCGTTCGCCTCGACCGGCATTCATGGCCTCTCGTCCCTGAATGTCTGGTGGATGCAACTCGGCATCGTCCATCAACGGATCTCCCCGGCGAGCCCGCAGCAGAACGGCCAGCACGAACGGATGCACCGCGAACTCAAGCGCGAAACGGCGCGGCCAGCCGCCGGCACCTCCAAGGCCCAGCAGCGACGGTTCGACGCGTTCCGTCGGCGGTATAACGACGAGCGTCCCCACGAGGGGACTGGCGACGGCACCCCCACCTCGCTGTGGATGCCCTCCACCCGCCCCTATCCTGAGCGCATCGCGCGGCCCGACTATCCCTCCCACATGGAAGTGCGACGGGTCAGCACGGCCGGGACGTTTCGGCTGCACTCGCAGCAGCCCTTTCTCAGTCAGACGCTCAAGGGTGAAGATATCGGGCTCGAAGAGGTTGGGGACGGGATCTGGAATATCGTGTACTACCGCACGCTCCTCGGAAAGATCGATGAGCGGGGTCTGCTGATCACCGGCGTCTGAAGACGCCGCATAGGTGTAAAGGATGTTGCCGGACTTCTGTTAACTATGTCCCCGGCCGTTCAGAAGATTATCCGGCTTTGCCTGTCAGGCGAGGCGGAGGTCATCTCAGCAACCTCACGTACCACGCTTGGCGCGACGCCGTGCCCCAAACGCTTGACCAGCTCGCAGCCTATGAAGATCGTGAGTACACGGTCCAATTTTCAGGCGAGCCCGCGCGACTGCGTGGCGCGGCAGTGTCCAGTGATCTCTTTCCCCTCCTCGGCCTGCATGCGATAGTCGGTCGCTTATTCGGGGTCCAGGATGGGATTCCCGGAGCTCACCCGGTCGTCCTCAGTGAGCGAATCTGGTTGGAACGATTCGGACGAAGACCGGACGTGATCGGCCAACCACTTGTCATCGATGGGCAGGCACACACCATCGTCGGAGTCGCGCCGTCAGAGCTGTCCTTCCCTGCATTAGCGACCAATCTGTGGACCCTCCTTTCCGTGCCTTCAGGCGTGGGGAGAGATGGGACGCCCCGAGCCACGATCTTCCGGGCGTTAGGTCGCCTGACCGGTCGCGCAACGCCCAGAGACGTTGAGCTGGCGGGCACGCAAATAGCCCGTAGGCTCGGAGATTCACCTGTGGCCATCAGGGCGGCATTCGGCGCTGGTGGCGCGGTCTCAATTCGCGCGCGGCCTCTGGCCGAGGAGATGACCGCCGATTTAAGGCCCGCCGTCTACCTGCTCTGCGCCTGTCTTGGGTGTGTCCTGCTCGTGAGTTGTGCAAACGTCGGTCACCTATTTACGTCCCGCGTTATTGCACGGCGGAATGTATTCGCCATCAAGCGTGCTCTGGGAGCAGGCGACGCGAGGCTCGCCCGAGAAACGCTGATCGAGGGACTACGCCCACTGGCACTGTCGGGTGCCTTGGGCCTCCTGGTTGCTACCTGCTTGACACGCGTTGTTCCCTCCACGCTCGGGGCGGAGGTGCGTCGTCTTCCTGGAATCGCCATCGACGGGTCTGTAATTGCGTTCTGGATGATCGTCACCGTTCTCGTGATGGTACTCGTCCTCCTCCCAACAGTCATCGCCGTCTCACGTAAATCGATGTCACCGCAACTGCCAAGTGGCGAGCACGGCGCTCAGGCCATCGGACCGCCCGGTCGGGGTCGGACTACTGGACCCAACGGTAATGGTGCTGGGTCCGTCCTTGCTTTTGGCAGTCGCTCTCGCGGCGAGCCTGCTGCCAGCACTCCAGGCTAGCCGGATTGATCCCTTGCCGTTGCTTAAAAGTTGACGCCCGGCGACGATTCGCGGCTACTGCGTGCTGTCGGTCGTACGTTTGTAGGACAGACGACGATTCGACACGGAACGTGAGGCCCACTAATGCTTCCTATCCACCCAGGGGTCCCGATCGGCATCGGCTACTCTTATACTCAATACCGCTTTGAATTCCAATCAGGACGGCCGTTCCAGCGCTGCGAACGCACATCGTGTGCGCAGACGCCACGCGCTCTTCACGGCGCTGGTGTCGTGCCTGTTCGTCCTGTCGGCCAGGACGGCTCCCGCGCAACCCGTTCTGAGGGTTCCGCGCGCACCCTCGCCGCCGGCCCTCGAAGATTACTTGGATGGCAGGTCGCGCCCGGATGAAGTCGCCGTCACCGGCTTCGTGCAGCGCGAGCCGGGCGATGGTGTCCCCGTCAGCCAGCCGACCACCGCCTACCTGTCGTACGACGATGACCATCTGTACATCGTGTTCGTCTCCCGCGACAGCAGCCCTGAGGCGATTCGCGCGCGGCTCACCAGACGCGAAGCGATCCTGGGCGACGATCGCGTGGGGGTGATCCTCGACACGTTCCACGACCGGCGCCGCGGGTACCTGTTTCTCGTGAACCCGCTGGGCATTCAGCTCGATGGCCTCACCGCCGAAGGGCAGGACGACGATTACAGCTTTGACACGCTGTGGCGGTCGGAGGGGCGCCTGACGGCCGACGGCTACGTCGTACGAATGGCGATCCCGTTCAAGAGCCTGCGCTTCCCGGACCGGCCGCGGCAGGTCTGGGGGATTGCGCTCGGCCGAATTATCCCGCGCGCGAACGAAACGTCGTTCTGGCCGTACGTCACGCAGCGGATCGCCGGCCTGGCGCAGCAGTTCGCCACCCTCGAAGGGATCGAAGGCATCTCGCCCGGACGCAACGCGCAAATCATTCCATACGGCGCGTTCACCGGCGCGCGCTTTCTGGACACCGAACGGCCGGCGTTCGACACGGATGCGACGGCGCGCGGCGGACTCGACGTCAAGATGATTATTCAGGACGCCTTTGCGCTCGATCTGGCGCTGAATCCCGATTTCAGCCAGGTCGAATCGGACGAACCGCAGGTGACCATCAATCAGCGGTTCGAGGTCTTCTTTCCGGAGAAGCGGCCGTTCTTTCTCGAGAACGCGACGATCTTCGAGACACCGTTGCCACTGTTCTTTTCGCGCCGCGTAGCCGATCCGCAGATCGGAGGCCGGGTGACGGGAAAGGCGAACGGGTGGACGCTCGGCGCGGTCGCCATCGACGACCGAGCCCAGGGCCGGGCCCTTGATTCGGGAGATGCCGCCTTCGGCGACCGGGCCGGAATCGGCGTCGTGCGGGCGCAACGGGATGTCGGCAGTCAGTCGAACGTCGGGCTGCTCGCCACGAGCCGGGATTTCGGATCGAGCGCAAGTCGGGTGCTCTCGGCGGACGCACGCGTGAAGCTGAACGCAAACTGGGTCGCGCAGGGGCAGGCGATCGTCAGCGATACGCGCCTGCTCGACGGCCGAAGCCTCTCCGGGCCGGCATACTTTGCCGGTCTGTTTCGGCCGGGCCGCCGCGTCGGCTACAACGCGCAGTATCGCGACATTGCGCCCGGTTTCCGTGCGCCGCTCGGCTTCGTCCCGCGAGTGGGCATCCGGCAGTTCGATCAGTTCGCGAGGTACGCCTGGCGGCCGAAGGAAAGTCCACTGTTGAGCTACGGGCCGCAGGTGTTCGGCCGGACGACGTGGGATCACGCCGGCGTGAGGCAGGACTGGTTTCTGGTGCCCAGCTTCCAGTTCGAGCTGCGCGGGCAGACGAGGCTCGGCATCAGCCGCGAAGTCAGCCGCGAACGGCTGGGCGCGAGCGATTTCCGGAAGGGCAACCTTGGGATGTTCTTCCGCACCGAACGGGTGAAATGGCTGACGGTCTTCGCCGCGTACAACCGTGGCCGCAGCATCAACTTCTTTCCCGCCGAAGGCCTGCAGCCGTTTCTCGGCGATTCGAGATTCGCCACGCTTCAACTGACCACGCGTCCAACGTCGCAGCTGCGGATCGATCAGACGTACATTTTCAGCGGGCTGGCGAGGCCGGGCGACGGGGCCACCATCTTCAACAATCACATTCTGCGGTCGCGCATCAACTACCAGCTCACGCGCGAACTCTCGCTGCGGGGCATTGTTGACTACACGGCGGTGCTCGCTAACAGCTCGCTCGTCGCCCTGCAGCGCCGAAAAGGGCTGTCGACGGACGTTCTGCTCACGTATCTGTTGAATCCCGGTACGGCGCTGTACATCGGGTACAACGATCGGTATCAGAATGTGCAGATCGATCCGGCGGGAACCGGGATCCAGCTCACAGATTCCCCCTTCCATGCGACCGGCCGCCAGCTGTTCGTGAAAGCCAGCTATCTCTTCCGGTTCTGACGGCGCTGCGCTCGCGCGCGGCGGGGCGCGGCCTGTAGCGGCGGGCGGCGTACAACGTGTGCCCATAATGGAGCGGCTTGCGAGGATCGCGACCGGATCTGAGCGAAGACCCCGTTTTGACGCCGACCAAGATAACGGCCCTTCACGCCATTCTCGGGAAAGATCTCGCCACTATGCCTAAACGCAAAGCGAACCTCTTTACAGACGACTCCAGAGCTGAGGCACTCTGAAGCCTGGTGCGGCACAGCGTGCATGCATCGGAGTACCCGCGCTGTGGCGCGTTCCTGCGCCACACGAGTCCGCCTGCCGCGGGCTGAGGCGGCCGACAGCCTACGCGAACAGAAGGCGGGCGCTACAGCGCGCTTGACGCCACGGAGGTAGGCGGTCGGCGCTCGCCTAGTGGCGGCGTTGGAGATCGCGATGCTAAACGGTAAATGTGCGGCGACGTGCGGGGCGCCTGAGCGGCGCACCAGGGCGCGGCACCGCACCAGGCACGAAACCCCGAGCCCGATTGTCTATTC
>JACDDJ010000026.1:13752-15235 GCA_013817065.1 Acidobacteriota bacterium | reverse complement strand
CTTCAGGACGCGGTCGCGGCTCGCGGACTCGGCGACCGTGTGCAGTTCCTGGAACGCCGGCCCGCCGATGCGATGCCGCCGCTGTTCGCAGGGGCGGACGCGCTGCTCGTCCATCTCAGGAAGTCGGAGCTGTCCCGGCTGGTTATCCCGTCCAAGACTCTCGCGTACCTTGCCGCAGAACGGCCGATCATCATGGCGATGACGGGCGCGGCAGCAGATGTCGTGACGGCCGCGGGCGCCGGCATCGTGCTGCCGTCCGAGGACCCCCGCCGCCTGGTGCATGCGATCGAATTGCTCGGTGCCATGCCGCAGTGGGAACGCACGGCGATGGGCACCCGCGCATCCGCTTACCTCGCGGCGCACTTTGCCAGGGACGTCGTCATACCCGGTTACGAGGCGACGCTCGAGCGAGTCGCCGCAGCACGAGGCCGGCGACGATGAGGCGGCCCGTCTGTCTCGTCACTGGAGCGACTGGTGCGATCGGACCGGGGGTGGTTGCCGCAATGTCGGCCACGCATCACGTCCGCACGCTGTCGCGCCGCGCCCCGGATCCAGCTACGTTCCGGGTTCCTGTTGAAGCGTATACAGGGGACGTCACCGATCGCGACGCTGTGCACCGCGCCATGCACGGCGCCGAGGTTGTCGTCCACCTCGCCGCACTCCTGCACATCGTCGATCCGTCGCCGACGATGCGGGCGGAGTACGAGAGCATCAACGTCGCCGGCACGCAGACAGTGATCGAAGCAGCGCAACTGACGGGGGTCTCACGCGTCGTCCTGATGAGCACGATCGCGGTCTACGGATACGCAGGCGGGGGGTTGCTCGATGAAGAATCGCCGACGGCGCCCGACACGCTATACGGACGGACGAAGCTCGCCGCCGAGCAGCTTGCGTTGCCGGCTCGGCGAACCGATGGTCAGCCAATGGCGACGGTGCTGCGCTCGGCGGCGGTCTATGGACCTCGGGTGAAGGGCAACTACCAGCGCCTCGTAACCGCGCTGGCGCGGAGACGATTCGTTCCGATCGGCCGCGGCGAAAATCTGCGGACGCTGATCTACGAGGATGATCTGGCGGCCGCCACGGCCGTCGCCGCCCTGCACCCCGCGGCTGCGGGTCGTGTCTACAACGTCTCGGATGGGGCGCCGCACCCGCTCAGCGTAATCATCGATGCCATTTCGCTGGCGCTCGATCGCCCTCCGCCACGCTGGCATGTCCCGGTCGCGCCGGTACGGGCAGCGCTGCGCGCAGCGTCCGTCATCGACCGCCGCTTGCCTCGCATGCTCGACAAGTATCTGGAAGCCGCGGCTGTCGATGCGTCACGCATCCAGCGCGAGCTCGGCTTTCAAGCCACGACGGGGCTCGTGGACGGCTGGCGCCGGACGATCGAGACGATGAGGCGGGAGGGTCGCCTGTGAGCCCGTCGCTATACTCGGATATGCGGCTCGCGATGTTCCTCGCCGCCCTCACGGCGACCGTTCTGACC
>JACDDJ010000026.1:0-13742 GCA_013817065.1 Acidobacteriota bacterium | reverse complement strand
GTTCTGACCGGCGCGCTGACTCCAGTTCTCGCCGCCTGGGCACGCCGCCGTCACTATCTCGACGTGCCGAACCATCGCAGCTCCCACGTGGTCGCCACCCCGAGAATCGGCGGGATGGCGCTGGTGCTTGGCGTCCTGAGCGGCGTGATTGTCCTCTACCTGTCTGGCGCCGGCCTTGGCGTCGGAGTGCCTCACGTGCTCGGCGGCGCGCTGGCGATTGCGGTGCTCGGTCTCATTGATGACTTTCAGCACCTGTCGGCGCTGGTACGGCTGGCGATCCAGACAGCCGTGGCGGTCGCGGTAGTGATGACGAGCGGTGACGCAGCGCTGCCAGGAGTCGCGAGCCCGTTCGCAGGAATAGTGACGGTATTGTGGCTCGTCACACTCACCAACGCCTTCAACTTCATGGACGGTATCGACGGCATCGCCGGTGCGCAGGCGCTGGTGGCCGGTTCAGGCTGGCTCGTCGTCGGGCTACTCAGTGGAGCGCCGTATGTCGCCGCGCTCGGTCTGCTGCTCGCGGCCGCGAGCACCGGCTTCCTGCTGCATAACTGGCACCCGGCGAAGGTGTTCATGGGCGACGCCGGCAGCGGCTTCTTTGGATTCCTGTTCGCCGCATTGCCTCTGGTGGCACCGCCCGCAAGTGGGACGCTGTGGTTGTGCGCCGTGCTGCTGATGTGGCCGTTCCTGGCCGATACCGCGGTGACGCTGCTGCGGCGGGCGCGCCGCGGTGAGGATGTGCTCTCGGCCCACCGCTCCCATTTCTACCAGCGGCTGGTGCTCACCGGCCGATCACACCGCTACGTCGCGCTCCTCTACGCCGGCCTGGCCGTGCTAGGCGGCGTCGCGGCGGTGTCGCTGATTGCCGGCTCACCGCCGGCACTCCTGACGTCGATCACCGCGATCGTCGCAGCCGCGATTTTGGTGTGGTGGAACGTGAAGGCACGGGAGGGGTCGCCCGGCCGCTCGGGTCCGGCGGCGGTGTGAGCATGCTCGATCCCGCGTTCATGGATCTTCTCTGCTGTCCGGCCTGCCGCAGCGGGCTTGTGCAGCCGGACGAATCCTCGCTCCGATGCACCGCCTGTGGCGAATCGTACGTCGTACGTGACGGGATCCCGCGCTTTGTGCCGGCCGAGAACTATGCGTCCAACTTCGGACTGCAGTGGAACCTGTTTCGCCAAACCCAGCTCGACTCCTTCTCCGGTCAGCCGATCTCGCGGCGCCGATTTCTCAGCTACACGGGATGGACTGAAGCGGAGCTGCGCGGCGCTCTCGTCCTCGACGTCGGGTGTGGGGCCGGACGCTTCACCGAGGTGGCGCTCTCTCTCGGCGCGCGCGTCGTGGCGCTGGACTACTCGTCGGCGGTCGATGCCTGCCGGCTCAATCACCAGGGCGCCGAAGGGCTCTCGATCGTCCAGGCCGATATCTATCGGCTGCCGCTGAAGGATGGTGTGTTCGACCGGGCATACTGCCTCGGCGTGCTTCAACACACGCCAGACGTCGAGCGGGCCTTTCGCGCGCTTCCTCCTGTTCTCAAGGACGGCGGCGCCCTCGCGGTGGACATCTATCCGAAGCTGTGGACCGACGTGCTGTGGCCCAAGTACTGGCTGCGACATGCCACCAAGCACATGAAGGCCGAGCGGCTGTTCGCGACGGTCCGCACCGGCGTCCGCTGGCTGTGGCCAGTGAGCCTTGCGGTCGGCCGCGTGCCGCTCGTGGGCCGCAAGCTTCGATATGTCATTCCCATCGTGAACTACGAAGGTGTGTATCCACTTTCACCGGAGCAGCTGAAGGACTGGGCTGTGCTCGATACGTTCGACATGCTCGGTCCGGCGTTCGATCAGCCGCAGACGGCCGGGAGTCTCGAAGGGTGGATGCGCAGCAGCGGATTGGAAGGGATCGAGGTGTTCCGATCCGGATTCCTGGTCGGACGCGGCCGGAAGGCCAAGGCGCAGCCTCAGAAGTAGCGGTAGAGAATCAGCCGCAGGCAGTAGACGTAGATGCCGGTGCAGGCGACGACGCATCCGCTCGAAAGGAGCGATCGCAGACGCGGACGTGACGTTCCCTCCGGGATCAAGGCGATCCCGCTCCAGCAGATCACGACCGTCGTCAGATAGAGGCCGAAGACGTAGCGGCCGGCGAGGTCGATCGCAGTCTCCACCCGGGTCAGGCTGAAGGCGTAGGCTGCCAGCGTCGCGGCGAAACCACTGAGGCAAGCGGCGAGAAAAAATGCGCGGCGCGTCTCAGACGTCTTCGCGACGTGAAGCAACAGCGCCACCAGCGCAACGCCCGTTCCCGCTGTCAGCAGCGAGATGAACCGGTCTGACGGCAGCGTCTCGAGCCAGCCGAATCCTCCCCAAAACGTGACCGAGGACCTGTAATCGGGTCCGCCGAACCGCAGCATCGTGAGGCCGGCCCAGAGGGCATCGCCGGTGTACTCGAGCGCCGGCGGGCGATTGGACGGGTCGATCGTCGCCAGCACCGGGTATCGGATGAACAGCGACCCGATCATCAACAGGCTCACGATGGCCGCTGCAGCAACAGCGCTCCACCTCGTGATGCCGGCGACCGCAGATCGAAGTCGCGCTCCTGAGCGGCTCCGAAGTCGCGAAAGCGACAGCTCCAGCGCGACCAGCAAGGGAATGCCGAAAGCAAGTAGCCACGGCGATCTTGTGGCGGCTCCAGACAGCGTCTGCAACCATGAGGGCAGCGTGCCTCCGCCCATGCGCGTGTTTGCGGCGACATACGCGGCGCCGCCACTCGTCGAGAGGACGAACAGGAGCGGCACGATCAGACCCGTCCAGAACATCGCTGTCGATGACATCCGCCGGTCCGCCGGTCCGAACAGCAGTCGCGCTCCCGCAACCGCTGCGATCATCGGTGCGAGCGGCATTGCACTTCGACTCAGCGCGATCGCCGCGGCCCATCCACATCCGACCAGCAGACCGCTGACAGGGTCACTTCTCCGGTTCAGAACGACAAGCACCAGTCCGGCCGACAGCAGCACATAGACGGCGATCAGCGGCCCGTGATTCGACACGTGCATGCCGAAGAACGGCAGCGTCGGGATGAACAGAATCGGAAAGGCAAGCAGGTGAGGCGATGGCACCTGGCCGTATCGGATGAGCAGAGCGATCGATACGCCGATGAGGACCGCGAGGACGAGCACATTCAGCAGCCGCAGCCAGAGAAACACCCGTGGTGCCGGCACTGATCGCAGCAGCGGCGCGACTGATCTCCACAGCATGTGGACGGCTCCGCCGCGGACCGAGCTGTCAGGAGCATGCGGCGTCGCCGTCACCCGATCATGATTGCCAACGTCTGCCGGGGTGAATTTCTCGGCGGGGCGGAACCGAAGCCGGCTCGCGTGCCCGCGAGCGGTCCATTCATCCGCTTGAACAGCGAGCTCCGGTCGGTCCACGAGTTCGGCGAAGGCGACGAAGTGATGCGGCTCGTCAGGAGCCTGGAAGGGAGGCGTCAGGACGGCGTAGAGGACGCCGAGTCCGATCATGAGCAGGAAGGCCGAGAACCCGCGGCCCGCGGCGCCTCCGGACGTCGACGTCAACGGTGTCGGATTCCACAAGCCAAGGAAGCCGATCGAGATGGCCAACGCGCCCAGAGCGACAACCGCCCAGATCCAGGACGAACTCGGGCCGACCTGCCACACGTAGGCGAGGAGGTCGACACGGCGATAACGGTCGGATGCCGCGCCTTCGTCGACGAGCCGTCCAGCAAGAACGAAGACGTCGGCGCCTGGCGGCTCTGCGGACGGATCGACGATTATCGTCTGAATGGTGACACTCGCGGCTGGCGCCGTGTGGGTCCACAACACGATGCGCGCGTGGTTGCGGAGCGTGACGGTAAGCTCCATCTTGCCGCTCGGCGGCCCGTCCAGCGGTGCGCAGGCGTCGCCGCGAACCAGTTCGAGTGTCTCGTTGTTCGGGAAAGCTGCTCCGGGAGCCGTTGCGTAAACACACCTGGTCCCCTCGACGGCGAGCTCGGCGCGCTCGAGATCTGGACGGGTGCCCAGGGTGCCGAGGAGTATTCTGACCCCCTGATGTCGTAACAGGCGTGACGTGTCATGGACACTGAGGCGTGTCCGGTGCGTCCGGCCCTGCCCCGATCTTGCGCCCCTCCGGTCCGGTAGGATGCGGACGAAAGCCATCGGGAGGTTTTCATGTGCGGCAGACAATGAGGCATCCACGACGTTCTCGACGCGCTCGAAGAGCGGGACCGCGATCGCCACGAACAGGATGAGCCCGGCACACGCGACGACCGAGGTGAACCTCACGGTCGAATCTTCACGGAGAGCTGTGCGAAGCGGGTGAGGGCACCGCGGCCGTCCAGCGCCTCGGCACTGATGTGGGTGTACCCGACATGGTCGCCGAAGTCGATCGTAGCGTGCCAGCCGTGCAGGGCGCCAGGCTTGCTGAACTGCGGGAACTCCTTCTCGACATCCGGCCGCGGCACGCTCATGGGGATGTGTTCGATGATCTGATCGTCGGCATAGAGACGGACCCAGGCGACACCGGATTCGTCCGCTGCCCATCCGGCGACATGCAGGATTGGTCCAACCACGGTGCCGGCTGCCGGCGTATCGACGAAGCCAACACTTGGCGGGTTCGCTACGGCAGGATCCGGCCGCTGAGGACCAGGAGGCTCGCTGCTGCAGCTGGCAAGTATCACCGCCGCCGTTAACGCGCAGCACACCTGCACCGCCGCAGAGGAGGGCAGGCGTCGGCGGTCGCTCATGCTGTCGAGGCGCTGCACACGATGATGTGAGCGCCAGTTTACTATGCGCGTTTGCGCCTGGCGCGGCGGCAGTTGGCGCAGCATGCGGACTAAAATGTTGCGCATGGTGCGTCGTGACGAAGCGGGCAGAGTAGCGTCCGTTTCACGCTGTTCGTCTCCAGCGGGTGCAAGTCCCGTCTCGGTAAGCGCCGGAGCGCCGAGTAGCAGACCCCAGGCATCGGGAGAGATCCCGGTGGCCCAAGCGGGGTGTCAAAAGCCTCTACGGAGGAAGCCAGCACGCGGGCCGCAACCTAACGTGAAGCCTGCAGCCTCGTCACATTTACAACCCGAGAGCCGAGCCGATCATGCCACGGCGAAGGCCATGTCTGCCACGTCTCAGTCCGGAGATACACATGTGGTAGGTCTCGGCGGGGTATGGGGCGCAGCACGTGTGCAGGGAGTCGAACGGAACACGAGAGGCCCGTCTGCGCGGCCCGGGTCAGGGCATCGCGACTCGTATAAGCCAAAGGCGAAATCGAGCCGTGCGCAGCGGGAGTCCGAGGGGGTCGTAGTACTGCTGATCGCCGCGACGAATAACGCGGCGGAAGGGAAGGACCCCTGCTCTGGTCTCGTTGATCAAGCGGCTACGCGTCAGGGCATGACCGGCAGGACCGGTTCCAATCACCCCACTGGGTGCGAGCCCAGTGTCAAAGCGCGCCACCCGCAAGATCAACTGGGGTCGCGGCCAAGCGACGATCGGCTCGTCCAGCCACGCCGGTGCGATCCTCGAAGAGATGACGCCCTTCGAGGTCCGCGTGGACTCGGTCCGACCCGCTTCGTCTGCGTAATGCCTCGATCTGAATCGACCACCGGTAAGCCGTGTGCGGGAAATCCGCACGCACGGTTTGAACGGGGGTCTTACCCACATCCGGCTGGGCAACCAGACCGGAGACAGTAGGATCTACCAATGACTCGGTCCGGACCGAGTTGACCCGTGTCGCAGGTGGCGCCGCCTACCACCTCGGCATCGACGCTGGCGCAAAAAATCAAAGAATCTGCTTGACAGGTTTTCAGAACAGCGGCGCGACGAGTCCGGGCGCTCCCAGACAGTGCGCCGTCAACGGCGTCTGGTGCGCGTGGCGCTGCCATTCGGACGGCCTCCAGCAAATCAGATCCCTGGCGTCGGGATCGCCGGCCCAGGCAGCCGCCAGCCGGCTCTGAAAAGACGATGTTACAAAGGATCATGAAGAACGAGACTTCGGATCCTGCGACGCTGTCGGATTCAGATCTCCTGATGGACGTTCGGCGGCTGGTGAGTCGCGAGCGTGAAGCGACGGCGGCGTTGATCGCGGCGCTGGGTGAAATTGACGCCCGGCGTCTCTATCTCGCTGAGGGCTGTTCATCACTGTTCACCTACTGCACCCAGGTCCTGCACCTCTCGGAACATGCGGCGTACGGACGCATCGAGGCTGCGCGGGCGGCCCGTAAGTGGCCGGTCGTACTCGCGTTACTCGTCGACGGTTCGCTGCACCTGACCGCTGTCAGCCTTCTTAGCCGGCATCTCACGGCCGACAACCATCCGGAGCTTCTTGCCGCGGCGCGCCACAAGACCAAGCGGGACGTCGAGGAGATCGTGGCAGCGCTTCGACCGCTGCCGCCCGTAGCCTCCACTATTCGCAGGCTACCGGTCCAGGCCGCGCGTTCTCGAGCGGTGGACATTCTGGCGACCGGCGAGGGGGACGCTCTGATCGCTCCCGCTGTTGTCCCTCGAGTCGAGTTGTCAGAGCATCCTCCTGCGCGACGCAGTCCTGCCGAGATCAAACCGCTCGCGCCGGAGCGATACAAAGTGCAGTTCACCGCCTCGCGTGATACGTATGACAAGCTCCGCGAAGCTCAGGATCTGCTTCGGCACCGGATACCTGAAGGCGACGTCGGTGCCATTGTCGATCGGGCGCTGACGCTGCTCCTCGCAGAGCTGCACAGGGCGAAGCACGGGGCCGTGAACCGGCCCCGGCCTGCGCCGCAGCGAGCGCCGCAGGGCCGGCACATCCCGGCGGCGGTGAAGCGCGCAGTCTGGGACCGGGACGGCGGTCGCTGCGCCCTTATCGGAGCGGCCGGTCGCTGCTCCGAGCGCGGGTTCCTCGAGTACCACCATGTCATCCCCTTCGCGGACCGCGGCGCGGCGGTTGTCGACAACCTCGAGCTGCGGTGTCGCGCCCACAACGCCTACGAGGCGGAGCGGTGGTTTGGGTTGGGAGGGGAGGACGTGATGCGGGAACGCGCGGTGAGTTACGAGGTCGTCTGCGATTGGCAGACGAGCACTTGCTCCAACGGTGAATCGTGCGTCACGACTTCGCAAGTTGAAGGCCAGACGCATGACGCGATGAGTCCAAGGCCTGGTGGAGGACAGCTTCGAGCAGGCGTTCGCTAAGGGTCGCGACACTCGCTAGTTCGGTTGTGAGGCGGGCGCACAGAGTCATAAGCCCATCGACTTGGGCGACAATTCGTCGCTGCTCGGCAATGGGCGGTAGCGCAATTGCCAGGTTCCGCAGAATGCTTTGATTCAGGTTCTGCATTGTCGCACCAACCGCCATGCCGCCTAGGTGTGCACGAACAGTCGGGGAGCCGAGCACCAAGACCAGGTATCCGGCATAGACATCCTGTGACAGGCGAAGAATGACACTGCCTGTACCACACAGCCAACCGTCCTCTTACTCTGTCACAGCGGCTGCTCTACCCATCTCCCCTCGCCTCGCCAAGACGACGTCGCCTGCTCGAAGCCGGAACGTGCACAGGCGGTCGAGAATCGTTCCATCAACTGCCATCGTTTCGATTGGAACGATGCGACCGTCGCGGATTGAAGCCGGATTGATGACGGGCGTGCCTCCCTGGCAGTAGTCGCTCTGATGTAAGGAGCTGCCAAATGGACCGGTCTGCAGTTCGAGCACGATATCTTCGAGCCGAGCGGCTGCCCAGCCCGGCCTGCCTGGCACCGACGCCACGGCATCGCTTGCGCGATGCTTTGTTGAACTCTCCGAAGACCTCGCGCGCCTCTTCTGACGCGCGATTCTGATCAGAAGTTCAGATGCGGGCTCGTCCCCGGGATCCTGAAGTACCAAGGCACCCTTCACCGCTAGGGCCGATATGGCCAAACGGAGTTCACTCAGAGGCTCTCCACTAGCGCCGAGGACGGAGATCTGGTCTACATAGAACGTGACATCGCGTCGCGGTAGGGACAGCTGCGAAGGTGCAATCAGCCGCCGCAGCGCAACGGATCCAACCGCCTCTCGCCGCCGCTCCCGCTCGGCCTGCGCCGCCTCCAGCCGATCGCAGAGCGCCATCAACTCGTCCACCTTGGCGACAATGCGGTTTTGTTCGAGCCGAGGCGGTAGCGGCAAACACAGCTGATGGAGGTCACCTAAGTTCAGTTTGTTAGTATGCGTGGCGCCGCCCACCTTGATGTGATCGAACTGTTTCTCTACGTACGGTGAATTCAGCACTAAGCGCAGAAATTCGGCAGCAATAAGATTGTGTTCGGAACGAATCATCGCTACGCTGACGAAGAGGCTGAAGGGTCGGTCTACATCCACAACGACGGCCTTCCCTAGCGTACCGATTCGACCGAGGAGGACATCCCCGCGCTTTGGATCGCATCGTCTATACAACGAGGCGTGCTCTTCAGTTGAGATAAACCTTGTCGATGAAAAATCTAGCTGTCCTCCGCTGAAGTTCTTGACGGAGATAAATGGCACCCCCGCCGGTATGTAGGTCGGGGTCTTATGGGTGCCATCAGTGATTTTCGAGGCGATATCACCCAAGGTTGTCATTGACCAGCCCGCCGGAACGGCTGGCAAAGTATGATCTTGCTCTCGGTATGTCTTTGAGTTTTCTTGGCCGTGTTTGGCTCTGGGATAAGGCTTGCGGGCAAACGGCTTCAGCAGTACCGCCGCCGGCTCATCACCAGCATCCTGCTCTACCAACTTCCCCCGAACCGCCAGATCCAGAATGAAGCGCCGCAGCCGCGGCACCGCGCCGGGCGCCTCCGCGATCCGGTCGAAATAGGCCAGCAGCTGCGTCGGACTCATCGCAGCAGCGCCTCTTCCAGAATCGCCTTCAACTGGTCGCGCAGCCGCGCCGCTTCGCGCTCCGCCTCTTCGAGTTTCGCCAGCAGCTCCTCTGGATCGCCGTGCTCGTCAGCAACCACGTGCGGGTTCTTGATATCGAGGTTGTAACCGCGTGCCTTGATGTCGTCAATGGCAACGCGCCAGGCCACCTCCGTCTCAATGCGCCTCTGGCGTCCCGCCCCGCCCCACCAGTCGACGGCGGGCTGCAGGTGCTCGACGCGGATCGGTCTGGTCATCGAGTACGACTTCTGTCCCGCAGGTACGCGGTGCTCGTAGAACCACACCTCACTAGTCGGCTCGCCCTTCTCGAAGAACAGCAGGTTCGTGCCGATACTCGCGTAGGGCTTGAACACGCTGTTCGGCAGCCGGACGATCGTGTGCAGGTTGCACTCGTGGAGCAGCTCCTCCTTCAATCTGGTCTTCACGCCTTCGCCAAAGAGTGTGCCGTCGGGAAGGACGACGGCGGCGCGCCCGCCTGGTCGGAGCAGCCTGATGATGAGCGCCAGGAATAGATCGGCGGTCTCACGCGTCTGGAACTTCTTCGGAAAGTTCGACTCGATGCCGTCCTCCTCCCGGCCGCCGAAGGGCGGGTTGGTGAGGACGATGTCGACGCGGTCGGCCGCACCGTAGCTGATGTACGGCCGAGCGAGTGTGTTGTCGTGACGCACGAAGCTCGGATCGTGAATGCCATGCAGCAGCATGTTGGTCACGCACAGCATGTGCGGCAGCTGCTTCTTCTCGACCGCGCGCAGCCCGTGCTGCATGCGGTCCTCGTCCTCGACGCTGGTCACGTAGCGCTGACGCATCTGTCGAATCGCACAACTCAGGAAGCCGCCGGTTCCACAGGCAGGATCCAGCAGCAGCTCTCCGGGTCGGGGGTCAATGCGGTCGGCCATGAACGCCGTGATCGCCCGCGGCGTGTAGTACTCGCCCGCATTCCCCGCGCTCTGCAGGTCGTTGAGGATCTGCTCGTAGATCTCGCCGAAGTGCTGCTTCTCCTTCAAGTCGTTGAAATCGATACCGGTGATCTTGTTGACCACCTGGCGCATCAACTGCCCGGACTTCATGTAGTTGTATGCGTCCTGGAAAACATCGCGGACGACCCTTCGGCGGTCCCCTGGCCGCTCCGATACCGCCAGATCTTTGAGGGCCGGAAACAGCTCGGTGTTCACGAAGGTCATCAGTGCCTCGCCGGTGATGCCTTCCGGATCCGCCGCCCAGGCGCGCCATTGCAGTGGAGCCGGGATGGGGGGACCGGTAGTCGGCGGTAAGAAGCTCCAGCTCCTTGTCCTGGTCGTCGATGATCTTGAGAAAGAACATCCAGCATAGCTGCGAGATGCGCTGCGCGTCGCCGTCGACGCCAGTGTCCTGGCGCATGACGTCCTGAATGGATTTGACTGTGTTACGAACGGACATCGGAAACTACGCGGCTCCTTCGTAAAGCGCGGACTGCAGCTCCTGAACGGCGCGCTCGAAATCGGTGCGGCTCCCGAACTGCTTGATCAACTGCATGGGCGTACCCATGCTATCGAACGGCCGAATCTGCAGGATGCGAGGATCGTCGAGCTCCATGATCCCCTCATCCTCATATTTGTCGAGTAGTGCCTCCAGCACCGCTCGCGCCTGCCCGCCGTACTTAGTGAAAACGTCTGTCCGGCGTGCTTTGGAGGCTCGCTGCTGCCGAGTCAACGGCGGCTGGTCGTATGCGACGTGGCAGATCAGGTCGAACGGATCGAGGTAGATATTCACGTCTGCTGCGACCGCTTCGAGCGGGATGCCCTCCCGCTCGATCTCGTCGAGCAGCGCCTGCTTGTGTTCTGCGTTGCGCCAGCGGGTCAAAAACTCGTCCAGGCTGGCAAAGCGTTTTCGCAGCTCCTTGCGGGTGAAATCTCGAAGGCTCTCGGTCACCAGCTTTCCTGCGGCATCGAGGTACTCCACCCGCTCTGCCACGATCGACACCTGAACGTTGTCGACGTAGATCTTCCTCGGCGGAAGTTCGGGACCACCCCACGGCCGTGGGCCGACGTCAATTACGATCTGATCCGGGTCCGTACCGCGAGCAAGTTCCTCGTCGTTCGCAGGTGGATCAACTTCATGGGGAATCATCGGGTCATCCGGTCCTGCTTCGTACTTCTGGACCGGCTCGCCGTCCCAGTCAGGATCGGCGAAGTGGTTGGTCGCCTTCCTGAAGTCGATCAGGTTGAAGTAGTACTTCCTCGACTCCTCGTGGATCCGTGTGCCGCGGCCGATGATCTGCTTGAACTCGGTCATCGAGCCAACCTCACGATCGAGCGCGATGATCCGACAGGTCTGAGCGTCAACCCCCGTCGACAGCAGCCTTGACGTTGTAACGATCACCGGGTATCGCGACTCGGGATCGATGAAGCTGTCAAGTTCTTCGACCCCTTCCCTGTCGTCGCCAGTGATGCGCATCACGTACTTCGGATGGACAGCGCAAATGTCGGAGTTTTCGTTGATAAGCGCCTGTCGCATCCGCGCCGCGTGCTCAGTGTCGACGCAGAACACGATCGTCTTCTGAAAGCGATCCTCGCTCTCCTTCAAGAAGTCTGTAATCTTCCGCGCCACAACCCGGGTGCGTTCATCGATCACGAACGTCCGGTCGAAGTCCTTCTGGTTGTAGATGCGGTCCTCGACCTCGTTCCCTTCGCGATCCCGCTTGCCGGGCTCTGGCCTGTATCCCTCGACATCGCGGTCGATGTGCACCTTGATCACTTTGTACGGCGCAAGGAACCCGTCGTGGATACCCTGTTTCAACGAGTAGCTGTAGACCGGTGTGCCAAAGTAATGAATATTGGAGACGTAGCTGGTCTCCTTCGGGGTTGCGGTCATCCCGATCTGAGTGGCGGACGAAAAGTAATCCAGGATCTCGCGCCAGGCCGAGTCCTCGGCGGCGCTCCCGCGATGGCACTCGTCGACCACAATCAGATCGAAGAAATCTCGAGACAGCTCGCGAAAGATCTTGTGGCGCTCTTCCGGGCCTGTGATCGCTTGATATAAGGCCAGGTAGATCTCATACGAGGTGTCGATTCGACGCTTCTTGTCGATGGCAACCGGCAGCTCCACCACGGTCCCGTCCTCACGTTCGATGACCTTGCTGCCCGTACTCAGCTTCGCCATCGCGGCGCCGAACGGGCGAAAGTCATTGACCATCGTCTGGTCGATCAGGATGTTCCGGTCGGCCAGGAACAGAATTCGCTTCTTGCGCCGTGCTTTCCACAGTCTCCAGATGATCTGGAACGCCGTGTAGGTCTTTCCGGTACCGGTGGCCATGACGAGCAGCAGGCGCTGCTGCCCCCTGGCGAGGGCCTCGGTCGCGGCATTGACGGCACTCGCCTGGTAATACCGCGGTTGTCTGCCGGAGCCGTCGCTGTAGTAGTCGTGCAGGACGAGATCGTCTGTGTCAGGAGGAAGGCCCTTCCATTCGCGGTACCTGGTCCACAGCATCGCAGGGGAGGGGAACTCGTCGAGAGAAAGATTGCTCTCGATGCCTCCGCTCGTCACGGTTCGGTCGTGGAACACGAATCCGTCACCGTTCGACGAGAAGACGAATGGAACCTTCAGCGTGTCCGCGTATTCAAGTGCCTGTTGGATCCCGTCACCGACGCTGCAGTGATTGACTTTGGCTTCGATCACCGCCAGCGGGATGTTCGGCTTGAAGTAGAGGATGTAGTCTGCGCGTTTGGCCTTGCCGCGACTTACCATCCGGCCACGGACGATGACCCGTCCTTTGGTGAAGCTGACTTCCTCCCTGAGCTGGGTCTGTTCGTCCCAGCCGGCGCGCCGGAGCGCGGGGGTGATGAACTTGGTGCAGATGTCGCGCTCACTGAGCTCCTGCTTGTTCATTCGTCGGGGGGTAGTTTAACCCGCGATCCGGCGTCACCCGCTAGCGACGAGCGATCCACTCTGCGTGGCTCTGTCCCCACAGGTCCACAGGATCATGCTCGAACGGAGGCGGCAACTTCCCCGGCCCGAGATTGCGTGATCCCAGCTTTTCGGCGACCCGCTGTGAGGCTCGATTCTCCGGCGCAATCGAGTGAATCACGTCCGGCCAACCCAGCGTCGCGAACGCCCAGTCGGTTGTGGCCGCTGCTGCTTCGCCGGCGTAACCGAGGCCCCAGTACGTGCGGGCGAGCGCCCACCCGATTTCGTTTCCGGGCCACCCTTCCGGACGCCATGGGCCGACCCGTCCGACCCATCGTCCGCTCTCGCGCTCGATGACCGAGAACATCGCAAACCCCTGCGCGTGCCACGCGCCGATCATCGTCATCAGTTGCCGCCAGCAGATGGATCGAGGCATCACGCCACCGATGAACCGCGCCGTCGGCTCGTCCAGCATCATCTCGGACCACGCGTCGAGGTCCTGCTCTGTTGGCGGCCGCAGAATGAGCCGTGGTGTCTCGAGGCGGAGATCGTCGAAGTGAGGCATGCCTCCTATGATCCACGATCTTTGAACCGGGAGGTTGCCGTATCACGGCGAGAGTCTACGCCACGGGTGAACCGGCGTCGGCCGCCGTCGCGCCAGCGCCGGGGCGCCGCCGCAGCGCGAACAGCGCTGTCGCGAGGACCCCGGCGAGCGCGAACGCTCCCCACTCTGCCAGCGTGACGCTGGTCAGGATCCAGCCGATCACCAGGCAGGCAAGTACGACGACCAGAGTCGGCGCAGGGACTTTGAAGGGGATGCCACCGCCGCGAACATCTCGTCGTCGCAGCTGCCACGTTGCCAGGCAGCACATCGCGTACATGACGAGCGTGGCGAGATTGGCCAGGATCGCGAGCCGCTCGAACGTGCTGGTGATGGCGAGCCCGAGAACCAGTGCGCACTGCAGCAGGATGGCGGCAACCGACGTGCGATGAATGGGGTGGACG
>JACDDJ010000433.1 GCA_013817065.1 Acidobacteriota bacterium | reverse complement strand
GATCAACAAGCATCACGTCAGCCTCGTCCCCTACTTCCTCGAGAAGCTGAAGAGCATCCAGGAAGGCGACGGGAACCTGCTCGACAAGACGCTGGTCGTCTACGGATCCCCGATGGGCAACTCGAACGTCCACAACCACAAACGCTGCCCGCTGTTCCTGGTCGGCAAAGCCAACGGCCACCTCAAAGGCGGCCTCCACCTGAAGGCGCCCGACGGCACGCCGATGGCCAACGTAATGCTGCAGTTGCTCCATGACCTCGGCCGCAGTGATGTCGAGACCTTCGGCGACAGCACCGGGACCTTCAGCCTGGCCTACGACCCAACGACGGTGTAGGCCACAGAAGAAACACGGCCGCAGAAGACACACGGAAGAAACACGGAAGAAGCAGAGGCTACTACGGCGCTCCACGGACGACACGGATGTTCGGTCGTGGCGCAGACGGCAACGAGCAGAGTTCATGGCTAACACCACCCGCAAGCTGACGAGATCGTCCATCACCGACGCGCTTCAAGCACCCGGGCGTTTGGTCAACGTCCGCTGTAGAACACTCAGGACTGTGTTTTCTTCTGTATTTTTTCTGTGGCTTCTGTGTGTTTCCTCTGCGGCCAGCGCGCCTGAATCCTCAGTGGCCGATGCGGCGATGCGGGGGGACGCTGCCGCGGTGCGGACGTTATTGAAGGACGGTGCGGACGTTAATGCGGCCCAGGGCGACGGGATGACGGCGCTGCACTGGGCGGCGCGGCAGGGTTCGATCGACACGGTGCGGATCCTGTTATTTGCGGGCGGGAACGTGCGCGCGACGACGAGGCTCGGTGGCTACACGCCGCTTCTGCTGGCGAGCCAGTCGGGGCACGCGCCGGTGATCGAGGCGCTCATCAAGGCCGGGGCGGACGCGAAGAGTGCCACAGCCCAGGGCGCGACGACCCTGATGATGGCATCAGCGGCCGGACGGCCGGACGCGATCAAGGTCCTGCTCGATGCCGGTGCCGATATTCACGCGAAGGAGCCGTCACGGCAGGAGACGGCACTGATGTTCGCGGTAGCGGCCAATCGGCTGCCGGCGATGAAATTGCTGATCGCTGCCGGCGCAGACATCAGGGCCCGGACGAAGGTGGTGGACCTCAAGGCGCAGACGAACCCGGACGAGGAAGAGTTTCTCCGCACCCAACAGGCGCAGCGCGGTGCGGGTGCAGGTCGGGGGCCGGCGACGAATGTCCAGGCGATGCCCGGGGCTCGCGCGACTCCGGCGCCAGGTGCTGGACTCGGAGGAGCAGGACGCGGTGGCCGCGGTGCCGGTGGACCCGATGTCGCCGGCCTCACGCGGCAGTTCCGGTTCGCCGAGCTGGTCAGCGCACAGGGTGGACTCACGCCGCTGCACTTCGCGGCGCGCCAGGGCTACGCTGATGCCGCGGCGCTCCTGATCGAGAGCGGTGCAGACGTCAACCAGGTCACCGGCGACAACACAACCCCGCTGCTGATGGCGCTCATCAACGGCCACTTCGATCTCGCCAGGAGGTTGCTGGACCGCGGCGCCGATCCGCGGCGCGCCAGCGACAACGGCGTCACACCCCTCTACGCCGTCCTCAACGTCCAGTGGGCGCCGAAGACGCTGTATCCACAGCCGCGCGCCTACACCCAGCAGGTGCTGTCCCATCTCGACATGCTGCGCGCGCTGCTCGACCGGGGTGTCGACGTCAACGCGCGACTCAAGCAGAAGGTCTGGTACTCGGGCTACAACTTCGATCTCTCAGGCGTGGACGAAATCGGCGCGACGCCGTTCTGGCGCGCCGCATATGCAAGTGACGTCGACGCTATGCGGCTGCTGGTCGCGCACGACGCCGATCCCAACATCCCGACGATCAAGCCGGCCGGTCGACCGCGCACCGGTGACGCCGGCGCACGCGAGGGGGTCACCGACGTCTCCGGCCTGCCCGCGGCTCCCACCGGGGGATTTGGTGTTCCGCCGCTGCACGCGGCTTCAGGGGTTGGCTACGGCGAAGGCTACGCCGCCAACTCGCATCGCAACGCGCCGAGCGGCTGGATGCCGGGCATCAAGTACCTGGTCGAGGAGCTCGCCGCGGACGTCAATGCGAAGGACCACGAGGGCAACACCGCGCTGCACCACGCCGCCGCGCGCGGTGACAACGAGGTCATCGTCTATCTCGTCTCCAAAGGCGCGGACGTCAAGGCGGTCAATCGTGCTGGCGAGACGACGCTCGACATGGCCAACGGACCAGTCCAGCGCATCCAGCCGTTCCCCGAGACGATGGCGCTGCTCGAGAAGCTGGGCGCGAAGAACAACAATCGCTGCAAGTCCTGCTGAGACCCAGCCCTATTCGAACGCCACGCGCAACACCGCACGACCGAGCTGCAGCTGATCTCCGGTGACGACCCGGACCCCACGCGGATCTCGTGGTGCGACGCGGATCGCGCGGCCGCCGCGGATGATCGACGTCGGATTGCTGCTGCTCTCGTTGTAGAGCACGTAGCTGCCTGACCCCGGATCGAACTGCAGCCTCGCATGGGCGCGGCCAACGGTCTCGTTGATGCCGTCTCGAGTCTCGACGAACGCAACGTGGTTGATGCGGACCTGGCCGAGGGCATCCGTCGGCGCCGCCGTACGGCCGATGGCGATGATCGGCTCATCGAGGAGGTACTCCGGCTCAGCGCACTGCCCTTTCACGACCGTGAGCCGGATCGACGGCCGCGTGACGGTGGCGGCCGGTGCTGCGGGAGCGTCCACTGCGCCGATGCATTCGACTCGGATTGTGGTTGGCGCCCCCTCGCCGGCAGTGTCGTCTAGAACTACGCTGGCGTCGATCTCCGCCGGTGCTTCGCAGTTCAACTCGGCGAGACGATCGCGAAGCCGGCTGCCGAAGTCGCGAAACACGGCGTGGACTGCGGCTTGGTCGGCACCGTGCTGCGTAATGTGGACCACCACGCGATCGTAGGGAAACGTCTTTCGGCCGCGGCCGGCGGGCTGGACGCGCCGCTCGAGGTCCTCCAGCGCGGCCTGGAGCAACTCCAGCGGCGTGGCCTTCGAGTCGAGCGGATTCTCGAAGAACTCCTTCAGTCTCGACTGAAGGTCGCGACCGATGTTCAGCAGGCGTGCACTCACGGGCTCCTCCCTCATTTGATCAATCCGAGGTCTTTCGCCGCGGTCACGATCTCGCCGGCCACCGGCGCAGCGGCGCGCGCCCCGTAGCCGGCGTTCTCGACGACAACAGCAAACGCGATCTGCGGGCCGCTCCCGCCGTATGGCGCAAATCCCGTAAACCAGGAGTGCGCGGCAGCACCGGCAATTTCCGCGGTGCCGGTCTTGCCGGCAATCGCGACGCGATTGCCTTTAACGGCGCGACCGGTGCCATCGAGCACGACGTCACGCATCGCCCTGCCGAGGCGCGAAGCGTCCTCCGACGAGAGGAAGCGCGCGCCCTCGGCCGACGTCCCCGGTTCGGCGAGGATCCATCGCGGTTGCGCGGCTCGTCCACCTGCGGCAATCGCCCCTGACACTCGCGCCATCTTCAACGGCGAGACAACCACCTGGCCCTGACCGTATCCGGCATGCGGCAGCGAGCCTGTCAGTGCCGCAGCCGTCTGCGGCCGCGAGACATCGATCTGGAACACGGACGCGGCGTCGAGAACAACCTTGGGACCGAGTTCCTGCGCGAGCTGCGCAAAGTAGGCGTTGCACGAGACGACGAGGCCGTGATGCAGCCCGGTCGAACCGTGTGGGACGGTGTCCATCGGATCGTCTCGCACTGGCCGGCTCACGCCGCGGACGTAGTTGCCGACGCGACCGTCCGGCAGCCGCTGACATGAGAAAGTGTTCGCCGCGCCGCCACGCCGGAGTGCGGCGCCTGCAATCACCAGCTTGAATACAGACCCGGGGGGATAGAGCCCATATCGCGGCCGATCGAGCAGTTGCGCGCGGCGATGTTCGGCTTCGATCCCGTCCATCTGATTCGCGCCGGGTGCCGGCCAGGGATAACTCACCGAAGCGAGCACTTCGCCGCTCGAGGGATCGAGGACAACCGCAGCGCCGCGCTCGCTCTTTCCCGCAGCGATCTGGTGCCGCAACGCCGCGGCCGCGCGGATCTGCAGCCGCGCGTCGATGGAGGTGTGCACATCCCGGGTCCGGGCCCGCAGTGCGTTGATCGCGGAGCTCCGCGGCCAGTGCCGTTGCCGTATGAGCGGCAGCAGCTCACGGTAGTCGCGCGAGATTGCAGCGTGGCTCTTGCCGGTCCGCGGGTTGACGACCTGAACCTCGCGAGCATGGTCGTCGTAGCCCTTGAGCTGTGCGTCGCTGTCACGCTCGAGATACGACGAGTTGCCGGCGGCCCAATTCGTCTGCGTGTTCCAGTCGCCCAGCAGGTGGAACGTGAAACCACCGAGCGGATAGCACCGGCTGTCGGCCGGATCGCATTCGCTCACTGACGAGATGCCAGCCGCGCGGTAGATCTTCGCTATCGAGGCAGTCTCGTCAGGACGGCTGGTTGCGAGCGGCAACCCGTTCCGATCGTAGATGGTGCCGCGCTCGAGGCCGCGTGCCGCAGCCAGCAGGCGCGGATTGTGTTCAAACCTGTAACCGCCGTCCGCCTGCTCCGACATGCTCGCTGCCGCCGCCACATCGTCGGCACGCACGACCTGGATCCAGGCGCCGCGTCCGAGGACGACCAGGCCGGCGGCTAGCAGCACACCTGCGAGCGTGCGAATCGGCGCCCGAAGGTGAGCGCGCGGCTGTCCCCGCCGCTGTGCAATCGCCAGCACCACGCCGACCGCAAAGCAGTTGGC
>JACDDJ010000432.1 GCA_013817065.1 Acidobacteriota bacterium | reverse complement strand
TGTCAAACCCCCGCGATACGCGATTTGGGGTCGGGTTAGCGCCACGGTCCTGCTGGGACCTGTCCTCTTTGTTCCGCAGAGCGCCCCGGGCAGCTGGGTCGCCCAGACGGGTTTTCCACGCTGCTGCTATTGCCGTTGGCGCCCCCATGCCTCGGGGTTGAGCAGCTGCTCGGGTTGCTCGTCGCGCAGTACCTTCAAAACGATGTCCACGGCCATAGCCCCGCTGGCTGTCCGCACGCCTTCGGTGTTCGGCCCGCTGTGCGGGGTGAGGATCACGTTGTCCAGCTCGGCCCAGCGCGGATCGTCCATCGGCTCGGTCGTCCAGGCGTCGATGCCGGCCCCGGCGATCTGCTGCGACTGCACTGCGGCATAGAGGGCGTCCTCGTCGACGAGATTGCCGCGCGCGGTGTTGATCAGGTACGCGGTCGGTTGCATCTGCGCCAGCAGTGACGCGTCGACGATCTTCTCGGTCTCTGGCATCGACGGTAGATGCAGGGTCAGGTAGTCGCTGTGCTCGAAGACGTCGTCCATCGACAGCAGCTCGACGCCGTGCTCCTCCACGAATTCCATGTTCGGGTAGGGCTCGTGGGCGATTACTCGCATGTCGAATCCGCGCCCCCGGAGGGCGACGCCCTCTCCGATGCGGCCGAGCCCGACGATGCCAAGCGTCTGCTGCCACACGTCGACGCCGCGCTGCGGGTGCCACTCGCCCCGCCGCACCGCCCGATCGTGGCGCGAGATTCCGTGCGCGAGGTCGAGGATCAGCCCGAACACGTGGTCGGCGACGGCCCAGTCGTTCGTGCCGGGAATCGTGGCGAGGAGGATGCCGCGCTCGGTTGCCCCATCGACGTCGACAACGTCGAACCCGACGCCGTAGCGAACGATCAGCCTCAGCGTGGGGCACGCGTCATAGACCTCGGCCGTGTAGTACTCCTGGCCGGCGATCACCGCCGCGCAGTCCTTCAGGCTCTCGATCACCTCGGCCACAGGCGTCGCTCGCCGTCCCGATCCGAAGCGCAGCTCTAGATCGGCTGCGCGCAGGGCGATCGGGATCTCGCCCAGTTCCTCTTCGGGCTGGGTCAGGTTGATCGCAACTGTTGTCATGCTCGGTCTCCTCGCGTCATAGGTGTCTGGCGGATTTGGCGCTGGCGCCCTGCGCGGATTGCATTGCCTACGCCGGGGCCCCGGCCGGTAGCGACGCCGAGCCGTAGTGCAGTCGCTTCTGCACGGGCGGGTCGATCGTCGCCAGCACGTCGGCGATCGCGCGGCCCCCCGTGCCGTCTCCGAATAGGTCGCTGCGCGGATAGGGACCGTGCGCGATCTGGGCGCGGATCGCGTCGGCGATCTCTACGGGGTCTTGCGACACGAAGGCGACGTTGGGGGCGCACTCTCGATTGTGCTGGCGCGTGCCGATGTTGACTGCCGGCGTGCCAAGGTATGCGCCCTCGCGTAGCGCTGCTGAGGAGTTGCCGATCATGCAGGCGCAGTGCGCCATGAGCCGCATGAAGTCCTCGGCGGGCACGTGGCGGACGAAGTGGCAGCCGTCGGCGAGACCCTGCTCGCGGAACTCGCGGATGCCGATTGAGACTTCGTAGCTCCCGGCGTCGACGTTCGGCCAGAAGACGAGCGCCTGCATCCCGATGGACGAGACGGCGTGCAGCGTCGCGTTGATCTGATCCAGGCTGTGCCCATACTCGGTCGTGACAGCATGCTGGATGACCAGCAGGAATGGCTCGCGCGGGTCCAGCGGCGCGCCGTCACCGAGGCGCTTGTTCAGCGCGTCTTGGCGGGTGCCCGGCGGCGTCCGCGCCGCGAGATCGATCGACGGGCAGCCGCAGTTGAAGACGAACTGTGGGTCCTCGCCCATCGCGATGATGCGACTTGCACTCAGCCCGGTCGCCGGGAAGTGGACGTGCGCCAGCTTTGTGACGGCATGGCGGACGCTCTCATCGATCGATCCTGACATCTCGCCGCCTTGGGTGTGCGCGACGGGGATGTTCATATAGGCAGCGGCGATGGCCGTGGCGATCGTCTCGAAGCGATCGGCGACGGTGACGACTATGTCGGGTTCGAGCAGCTCGAACGCAGTGGGCAGCTCGAGCAGCCCAAGGCCGGTGGATTTGGCCATCGTCGCCGGCGTCTGGCCCTCGATGATCAGGCGGATCCTGACGTCGGGCGCAAAGCCGGCGTCCTCGAGCAAACTGGCCGTGCCAAAGCGTTCGAGCAACGCGGAGGCAGAGGCAATCACCTGCAGCTCGAGCGCGGGGTGGTCGCGGACCGCCTCCAGCACCGTCGTGATCCGCGCCAGGTTCGCACGACTGGCGACAACGACGCACACCTTGCGACGCTCAGGCACGTCGCCAACTGCTCACGCCAGCGGCGAGGACTTCCCAGCGCGCGGTGATGTTCGCAGCGCTCGACGTCGCCCCCCGGCTGATTGGGAACTCGTGATGCATGCCCGGACTCAACCGGTCCTCGCAACAACGTTTCCGTGCGGCGAACCTATCGAGTGAGGGTGACGGATGGTCAGGCTTTGCGCGGGCAGCTTGGTGATGGGTGGCGCGGCTGTCGTCGCGAAGGCTCGCCCGTAGGGCGGGCCGCAGCGGCGATAGCCGCGCGCGCCGGCCGCGCCCCTGGGCGTCTGGTTCAGGCGGCAGCCGTCGCCAGGTACTCGTCGAGTACTTCGGCGGGGGTTTTCCAGGCGAGCGTCTTGCGCGGCCGGGTGTTGAGGGTTGCGGCGACGGCGGCGAGGTCGTCCGGGCTGTGGCGGGCGAGGTCAGTGCCCCTCGGGAAGTACTGGCGCAGCAGCCCGTTGGTGTTCTCGTTGGTGCCGCGCTGCCACGGGCTCTGCGGGTCGCAGAAGTAGACCTCGAGGCCGGTGTCAAAGCGCAGCCGGGCGTGCTGGGCCATCTCGGCGCCTTGGTCCCAGGTCAACGATCGGCGCAGCTGTTCGGGGAGCGTGACGATCGCTTCTGTGATTGCGTCGCGGACCGCTTCGCCTCCGTGACCGGTGAGCGCCGGTCCGTTCTTGATCCTGGGGGCGTCGCGGCCGTCCATCGGCGGGAGGTGCAAGAGCATCGTGAAGCGGCTGGTGCGCTCAACGAGGGTGCCGATCGCCGAGCTGCGCAGGCCGAGGATCAGGTCGCCTTCCCAGTGGCCCGGCACGGCCCGGTCGGCGGCTTCAGCGGGCCGCTGGCTGATCATGACCTCGTCGATGACGAACCCTTTTCCGCGGCCCCGGGCGCGGGCCCTGGGGACGCGCAGCGTCCTGCCGGTCCGCAGACACGCGGTCAGCTCGCGCTTCAGCGCTCCCCGGCCCTGGACGAACAGCGACTGATAGATCGCCTCATGGGAGACGCGCATCGACTCATCATCGGGGAAGTCCAGGCGCAGCCGGTTGGAGATCTGCTCAGGACTCCATGACCGCGCCCAACGGCGATCCCTGCGGCGACCGCGGCGCCGGCCGATCCACGCGATGTCCGGGCCGCCCACCGCAACACCATCGGATCCTTGGACGACGCCAGCCAGCCGGTCTTGGACATAGCGCCGCAGCTCGTCGTTGACGGCGAGCTTGGCCGGCTTGGGCCGCCGCGCCCGCCGGTCGGCATGCCACTGCGCAGTCGTCGCGCGATAGTCAAGCCTGCCACTGCGGGTCGCGGCGTTGCGTCGCAGCTCCCGCGAGATCGTCGACGGCGACCTGCCGAGCCGGCGCGCGACCTCCCGCACCCCGCAACCAGCAACACGCAGGAGCGCAATCTCCTCTCGCTCGACGAACGACAGGTACCGCCCCGACGGCGCGGCGAGCGTGACGGTCGCCATGCCGCCAGCCTCCCGAAACCACCGGACGCCGACCGGACCCGACACGCCCGCCTCCGCCGCAGCGGCCTCGCTCGAGGCGCCCCGCGCGATCGCTGCCCAGAACCGCTGCCGATGCTCCAGCCGTCCCACCGGCGGACGCCCGGGTGACCGCATCACCGGCCGACCCGCACGCTCCCAAGCCTGAACCCTCCGGCTCATCGCAACTCCTCCCGATCGAGCGTTGCGACGACCGACTGAATCCGCCCTGGCTGCCCTGGTCGCTGTGGTGAACGAGGCCGGCGTCCGGGCGCCGCCGCTTGACGGCCATCTCGAGCGCGTCGACGACGAGCTCCGCGCGCAGGTGGTCAGCGATCGCCCAGCCGACGATCCGGCGGCTGTAGCAGTCCATCACCGACGCGAGGTACAGCCAGCCCTCCCACGTCCGGATGTACGTGATGTCCGCGCACCACAGGCGGTTGATCGCGGTCGGGTTGAAGTCGCGCTCGACCAGGTCGGGCGCCGTCCGGACGCCTTGGATTCGGATCGTTGTCTTGCCTTGCCGGCGTCGGATCTGGCCGGACAGGCCAGCCCGGCGCATCAGCCGCTCGACGCGCTTGCGGCCGACGTGCACGTCGTCCTCCAGGCGTAGCTCGGCGTGTACGCGCGGCGACCCGTAGGTCTCAAGCGAGTCCTTGTGGATCTCGGCGATCCGGCCGGTCAGCGCCGCGTCGGCGACCGCCCGCGCCGACGGCTCACGGCGCGCCCAGGCGTGAAAGCCCGAGCGCGACACCTCCAGCACACGGCACATCAGCTTGATCGAGTGCTCGGCCTTCCACGCCGCGATGAACCCGAAGATCCTCACCGGGTCCCGCTTTCCTTGGCGAAGAAGGCCGCGGCTTTTTTCAGGATCTCGCGCTCCTCGGTGACGATCCGCAGCTCGCGACGCAGCCGGCGCAGCTCGTCACGCTCAGCCGACGTCAGGCCCTGCGCGCGGCCGTCGTC
>JACDDJ010000431.1 GCA_013817065.1 Acidobacteriota bacterium | reverse complement strand
CGACCGCACCCTCGGCGGAGCCGCCACCGCCAGGCGACACGGCCGCTGTCATCAACCCGGCTCAGGCTGCGGCGGTAACGACTGCCCCGCCGCTGACCGTCGCGCCACCGCTGCCCAAAGGGGCCACCCAGGGATCCGGAACGGCCGGACGCGCAGGAATCGATCCCGCTCGAAGGGCCAAGCCCGACCCGACGAAGTCGGCGCCCCCTGCAGCCGTCGAACCGGTGCCGGCGCCAGCGGAGCCGCCCGAGGAGCTGCCGGCCCCGGCACCACCGGTGCTCGCGCCGATCACGTTCCAGGGCATCAAGGTGCTGGTGCGCCAGGGCGGCAAGCTGCGGGAGCGCGAAGCCGTGATGACACTGACGGGATCGGACCTGGCCGTCCAGAGTGACGGCAAGGACATCGTCTCGGTGCCGTTCGCGTCGATCGCGCAGGCCTTCTACTCGCGCTCGAAGGAACCCAAGTGGAAGGGGCCAGACGGCAAAGAGCAGTCGGTAAGCGTCGATCTTGGCCGCATGAGCTTCTTTCGCGGCGAGCGAAACTGGCTCATCGTCACGACGAGCGCGGAGCCGATCTTCGTGCGGTTCGAGGGTGCGCAGATGCGGACAGCCCTGGCGTCGTTCGAGGAACGGACCGGCGTCAAAGTCCAGCGATAACGTGGATGGTAGATGGTAGATGGCAGATGGTAGAGCGCTCCGCTCCAGCTAAGTTGCCACTAGTCCGACGCTTTACCATCTACCATTTACCATCTGCCATCTTGTCGAGCGCCGACTTCCACCGCGCCGCCCTGGCGAAGGTCTCTCCCAGCGCCTCTCCAGATGGATCGTCACGCAGTGTCGTCAGAAGGGAGATCAGGCCGTCCAGTGCGGTGCGCACCTGCAGGTCGTTGGTGCGGACGATGTCGCGCCAGATGTCGGGCGGGCTGGTGGCGAGCCGGGTGGTATCGCGGAGGCCTGGGCCCGCCATGGCGAGAGCGTCCTCGCCGACCTGACAGCCGACAACGTCCATCAGCGCACTGACGACCAGCTGGGGGAGGTGGCTGAGAAAGGCGAAGAGCCGATCGTGCTCCTCTGCGGCCAGCAGTTGCGCGCGAGGTCCCGGACTTTCGACGAAGTGTTGCAGGCCCGCGACGTCGGTCGGTTCGGCCGTGACTGATGGCGTCAGGATCCACGGACGGCCAGCAAAAAGATCCGCTCTGGCTGCGGCGCGGCCCGGCACCGCGGCACCAGCAATCGGGTGCCCGCCGATGAAGCGCATACCCGCCGGCGCTGCGTTCACGATCGCGCTCTTGGTGCTGCCTGTGTCGGTCACCACAGCCCGCGACGCAACGATCGTAGCCAGCGCCGGAAGGAGGCGCAGGATCTCGGAGATCGGCGTGGCGAGGACGACGAGGTCGGCACCGGCCGCGGCGCTGAGGTCGTCACCGCGATCAAGGGTGACGACCTGGACGCCCGGCAACCGTTCCGCGACCGCGAGCACAATGGAGCCGCCGATCAGCCCGTGGCCGATGACGGCAATGCGATCGAACGGAGCCGCGCCTACCGGCTCCATCCACGCCGGGCGACCGGCTCCAGGCAGATGCTGCGTCCGATCGCAGGCGCAATGATCCGCAACTCGGCCATCACGCGGTCGAACTGCGCCGGGTACATCGACTGCGCGCCGTCACTCATCGCGTGGTCGGGATCGCAATGCACCTCGATGATCAAACCGTCCGCGCCTGCCGCCACTGCCGCGCGCGCCATCGACGCGACCTTGTCGCGACGTCCGGTACCGTGACTCGGATCCACGATGATCGGCAGGTGACTGAGGTGCTGGACGACAGGGATCGCCGAGATGTCGAGCGTGTTACGTGTGTAGCTCTCGAAGGTGCGGATCCCGCGCTCACACAGCATGACGTTCATGTTGCCGCCGGCCAGGATGTACTCGGCCGACAGCAGCCACTCTTCGATGGTGGCCGAGATCCCACGCTTCAGCATGACCGGGAGCCTGGACTTCCCGAGGTCTCGCAGCAGCGTGTAGTTCTGCATGTTGCGGGCGCCGACCTGCAGGATGTCGGCATACCGTTCGATCGTGGAGATCTGACCGCTTTCCATCACCTCGGAGATCAGCTTCAGGTTGTGCCGATCCGCGGCGCCGCGGAGCAGTTGAAGCCCCTCTTCACCGAGCCCCTGGAAGCTGTACGGCGAGCTGCGCGGCTTGTAGGCGCCGCCGCGCAGGACCTTCGCGCCGGCCCGCTTGACCGCGGCAGCTGCGGCTTCGACCTGCTCGGCGCTCTCGGCCGAACACGGGCCGGCCATGACGATCACCTCGTCGCCGCCGATGCGCACATCGCCGACGGTGATGACGGTGTTCTCAGGCTTGAACGTCCGGCTGGCGAGTTTGTAGGGTTCGGTGATCCTGAGGACCTCGTGGACGCCATCCAGCAGTTCGATCAGGCGCGGATCCGCGCTCGTGCGGCCGACCGCGCCGATGACGGTGCGGAGCGCACCGGTCGACCGGTGGATGTCGAAACCCATTTCGACCAGCTGGGCGATGACGCGTTCGACCTGTTCGCCGGTCGCGCGTTCCTGCATGACTACAACCATAAAACTGCAAAGCCTCGGCGAAGCGGATGTTTCTATTGTAAGTCCGCGAGGCGCTCCAGGCGCCTCGCCTCGTCGATCACGCGCTCGAACAGTCGCCGGATGGCGGCGTTGTCGAGCGGCCCCGTATTGATGGCCTGGACGTGCGCCAGTACCTCGGCCTCGCGTCCCGGCTGGTACACGTTCAAGCCGGCGATCTGCTTGGCCTGGCCGATCGCCAGCGCACACTCCGCCCTGGTATTGAGCAGCCGGACGAGTTCGGCGTCAATCTCATCAATCCTTCCGCGCAGGTCGTCGATGGCGCTCACAGCCCGCTCTTCAGCCACTGCACATACTCACGCACGGCCGTTGCCGAACCGTTCGCGCCCTGTTCCGCGATCACGTTCACGATCGCGCTGCCGACCACCGCGGCATCGGCATGCCGGCACGCCTCGGCGACGTGCTCGGGCCGCGAGATGCCGAACCCGAGTGCAACCGGCAACGCGGCGTGGTTCCTGATCCGGGTCACCAGCGCCCCCGCGTCCTGCGCCATCTCGGCCCTGGCCCCGGTCACGCCCAGGCGCGAGATCACATACAGAAATCCCGCGCCGAGTTCCGACGACCGGCGAATCCGCTCGTCCGTCGTCGTCGGGCTGATCAGGAAGATCGGATCCAGACCCGCAGCCACCAACGGCGCGCGCAGCGGCTCGGCCTCTTCGACCGGGTAATCGAGGATCAGCACACCGTCGACGCCGGCCTGACGCGCCCTCGCGGCGAACGCATAGGGCTCCATGCGGACCACCGGGTTCGCATAGGTGAAGAGCACGATCGGCGTGTCGATCTTCGTGCGGACGGCGGTGACGAGCGCCAGCACGCCGCGCAAAGTCATCCCGGCTGCGAGGGCACGCTCGCTCGCGCGCTGAATCACCGGACCGTCAGCGAGCGGGTCCGAGAAGGGTACACCCACTTCGATGACGTCCGCGCCACCCTCGGCGAGGCCTACGAGAATGTCGTCCGAGGTCGCCCGATCGGGATCACCGGCGGTCACGTACGCCACCAGTCCGCCGCGCTTCTCCTCACGAAGTCGCTCGAATGTTTCGGAGAGGCGTCCCATCAGCGTCCCTCCAGGATCTTCTGGATGCTGGAGACGTCCTTGTCGCCGCGGCCCGACAGATTGACGATCATCACGGCATCAGGACCGAGCTCGCGTGCGAGACGGCATGCATGGGCGACCGCGTGAGAGGACTCGAGGGCCGGCAGAATCCCCTCCTCGCGCCCGAGCCGTTGAAACGCCTCCAACGCATCGTGATCGTCAATCCACGTGTATTCGGCGCGGCCGGACTGGTGAAGCGCGGCGTGCTCAGGTCCGATCGCCGCGTAGTCGAGACCGGCCGAGATCGAGTGCGTTAGCTCGATGTTGCCGTCTTCATCCTGGAGGACGAAGCTGCGCGTGCCCTGGAGAACACCGGCAGCGCCCCCGGCGAAGCGCGCCGCGTGCTGCCCTTTTCGAATGCCACGCCCGCCCGCCTCGACTCCGATCAATCGCACCTCTTCGTCATCGACGAACGCGTCGAAGAGGCCCATCGCATTGCTGCCACCGCCGATGCAGGCGACGACCGCGTCCGGCAGCTTCCCGGTCGCCTCGAGAATCTGCGCGCGCGCCTCCTGACCGATCACCGACTGGAACTCACGCACCATGAGTGGATACGGGTGCGGGCCGAGGACCGAGCCGAGCAGGTAATACGTGCCGGTCACGTTTGTGACCCAGTCGCGCATCGCCTCGTTGATCGCGTCCTTCAGCGTGCGGCTTCCCGACTCGACCTTGCGCACAGTTGCGCCGAGCAACCGCATCCGGAACACGTTGAGCGCCTGGCGCTCCATGTCGTCAGCGCCCATGTAGACGTGGCACTCGAGGCCGAGCAGCGCGCACACCGTGGCGGTGGCGACGCCGTGCTGGCCTGCGCCGGTCTCGGCCACGATGCGCGCCTTGCCCATACGCTGGGCCAGCAGCGCCTGGCCGAGAGCGTTGTTGATCTTGTGCGCGCCGGTGTGAGCGAGATCCTCGCGCTTGAGAAAGATACGAGCGCCGCCAAGCCGCGCAGACAACCGCGCCCCTTCGTAGAGAGGCGTCGCGCGCCCGACGTAATCGCGCAGCAGTCGAACGAGTTCCCGCTTGAACGTTTCGTCCTGGGGCGCTGCGAAGTAGGCACGCTCGAGTTCCTGAACGGGGGCGACGAGTG
>JACDDJ010000430.1:2061-4819 GCA_013817065.1 Acidobacteriota bacterium | reverse complement strand
ATGGTGAACCGCGCACCGCCGACGTTGGCTGCTGGCGCGCCGAGCAGCGTGACGACCGTTCGATTGCGATTGCCGCCCACCGGTGGCTGGCCTCCTGGTTCGAGCTTGGTGAGCTCGAGGAAGTTGCGGCCATTCAAGGGCAGCCCGTCGATGTGATCGCGGCGGATGACGCCGCCAACGCTGACGGACTCGTACTGGATCTGCGGCGAAGCCGTCTCTACCGTCACCGACTCGCTCAAGCGGCCAACCGACAAGCCGAAGTCCGCCCTCGTCGTCATGCCGGCTTGCACTGTGACGGCTGCAGCGATCCGCCTGAAACCCGCGGCTTCGACCTGGACGGCATACTCTCCTGGCAAAAGCGCCGGCAACGCATACTCGCCCCTCGACCCGGTGGCCGTCCCCCTGACCTGGGCGGTTGCGGCGCTGATCGCCTGCACGGCCACGCCCTCCATCACCCCGCCGGAAGGATCCCGAACTGTGCCGGCGATTGTGCCCGAGGCGAGCTGCCCGAGGCACGGTTGGGGTGCGAGGATGCTCAACAGGCCCGCAACCAACGCCGGCATTATCAGGCCTCTCACTATCAGATCTCCTCCGAAGGAGAGTCAGGAGATCCGCGGCTTGTTGCCGGAGCGATCCACCGTGATCCATCCAGGGGACGGCCGGCAACGGGCAGAATCCAGTCGGACTGCTGGTAGTGACTCAGGCGTCACTCTTCGCTGCAGCGGATGATAGCACCCGCTCGCCTCGGCCGCTGACCGGGGTTGTAACCGAACGTCGGATCGAATGTCTACCATCGGCGGCGGAGTCAACCGCTCGGAGCATCGCGACAAGGGACGGCATCGACGCGCTCCGGCTCACGCCTGGCGAACTGTGCCTTCAGCCGACGCTGCGACTCGGCATTCTTCGCGAAGACGACGAAGCTCGATGTGTCCTGGTCGATGCGATGAACGATGAAGGGACGGCGCTTGCCGTGCGACCGGAAAGCCTCGTTGACGTAGATCTTGCCCCGCTCGAGCGCGGTCACCGCCTTGGCGCGCGAGCCGAGGCGCTCGGCCGCCGCAAGGTATTTGTCCAACCGTACGCCTGCATCGCCAACCGTCGCCGTCCACTGCGTGTCTGCCACTGCCTACATCGATAACACAACGGGGAGAAAACGGCACACGGATGACACGGATTTCACGGAGTACACGGAGTACACCAAATTGGGACCAGAAGAAAGCCACCAGAGCGTTCCGTGTCATCCGTGAGAGCTCGGTGTAATCCGCGTCTGCATTTCCGTGTAATCCGTGTGATCTCCGTGCAACCCGTGTTGTTAGTCGACTCTCAGTGCGGTCAGTGGATCGAGGCGGGTAGCTCTCCGGGCCGGGATCACGCTGGCGACTGCGCTGTGTCTTCTGCGGCTCTGTGTTTCTTCTGTGTTTCCTCTGTGGCTTGGGTTTCCTCTGCGGCCTGTGGCCTAATCTCACCCGCATGTCCCCGGCTCTGCTCTCGCTCCTCGCCCTGCTCACGGCGATCGTGGTCAGCTTCGCCTCGCGGCTGAACGTCGGGATCGCGGCCATCCCCCTCGCGTGGGCGGTCGGCGCCTACGCCGGTCAGCCTGTCGATGCGGTCCTTGGCGGGTTCCCCGGGTCGTTGTTCGTGACGCTTGCCGGTGTGACGCTGCTGTTTGCGCTGGCGGAAGATAACGGGACGATCGGCAACCTCGCGACGCGGCTGGCGGCGCTGGCCAGCGGACGCTCGTGGCTACTTCCGGTGATCGTCTTCTTCATTGCGTGTGCGATCTCGAGTGCTGGGCCCGGCGCGATCCCGGCGACCGCGCTGGTCGCGCCGCTTGCCTTTGCGATGGCGAACCGGCGGCGATCCCGCCGTTCCTCACGGCGCTGATGGTGGCCAACGGCGCGAACGCCGGCAACCTGTCGCCGCTGAGTGCGGTCGGGATCATCGCCAACACGCGGATGGCGTCGGTGGGGCTCGGTGGCCATGAAGCCAAGGTGTGGGCGGCCAACTTCATCGCACACGCACTCGTCGCCGCGGTTGCGTATGCGGTGCTCGTCCGGTCGGTACCACGCCGCCCGATCCTGGACGTCACCGCACCAGCAGCTCCCGTCACCGGTCGTCAGCTATTCACGATCCTCCTGATCGGCGCGTGGATCGTCGCGGTTGTTGGATTTCGCGCGCCACTGGGACTCGGCGCGTTCGCGGCGGCGGCCCTGCTCGTGGCGGCGCGAGCGGCTGACGAAAGCGGCGCGCTTCGACAGATGCCATGGGCCGCAATCGTGATGGTCTGCGGCGTGACTATGCTCGTGACGACAGCGGAGCGGGCCGGCGGCCTGCAACTGTTCACCACCCTGCTGGCGACGATGGCGACACCCGGGACGCTCAATGGTGTCATTGCATTCGTGACCGGGGCCATCTCCACCGCAAGCAGCACATCCGGCGTGGTGCTTCCGACCTTTCTACCCACCGTCCCCGGATTGGTCGAGCAGGTCGGCGGCGGTGAGCCACTCGCCGTCGCCCTGAGTATCAATGTCGGCGCGTCGCTCGTGGACGTCTCGCCGCTATCGACGATCGGCGCCAACTGCGTTGCCGCGATCGCGATCCCCGAGGTGGCCCGGGATCTGTTCAGGAAAATGCTGATCTGGGGAGTGTCGATGACGCTGGTGGGCGCCGCCCTGTGCCAGTTGTTCGCTGGGGCGCTGGCACGGCTCTGATCCGCATCCGCTCAGGCGTGCTTCACGCCCGCGACACGATGGAGCCC
>JACDDJ010000430.1:0-2051 GCA_013817065.1 Acidobacteriota bacterium | reverse complement strand
CCCATACATGGGTGCACGTGCGACGTGCCACAGAGGGTGCGAGTAAAACGTAAGGTTCGGCGTGAAATTCCGGCACGCCTCAGCGTAACCTAGGAGCGGATGGCCAAAGCCCTCGAGGCCGAAATCGACAAGCTCTTCCAACTTCCGCCCGCAGATTTCACCGCGGCAAGAAACGCGCTCGCCAAGGCTGCCGGCCCACAGGCTGCCGCCATCAAGGCTCTCACCAAACCGCCGATCGCGGCCTGGGCGGTGAACCGGCTGTATTGGAAGGATTCAGAACGCTACGAGGCGCTGATCGACGCCGCCAACCAGATGCGGAAGACGCATCGCGCGGTGATCGAAGGACGAAAGGCGGATCTTCGCTCGTCCGGCCGCGAACACGAACTCGCACTCGACGCGGCGTTGAAGTCGACGATGGCGCTCCTGAAGGATGCGGGGCAGCCGGCGACTGATGCCACGAAGCACGCCGTCCTCAATACCCTGCGCGCGCTGCCGTCCGACGAACCGGCAGGACGGCTGACGAAGACGCTCGCTCCCGGTGGCTTCGAGATGCTGGCCGGGGTGACGCCCGCCGCGGCCCCGCGGCGGAGGACGGAGACGCTGCCGCCGGCGAAGGATGCCAGCCGTTCAGCGAAAGGCAAGGCCGCCGATCCACAGGCGGAGCGCGAAGAGGCCCGCGCGGCGGCCAAAGCGCGAGAAGCACGGGCGGCCGCCGAGCGTGCCCTGCGGGATGCCGAACAGCGCGCCCGCCAGGCCGAGTTCGAAGCCGCACGCGCGACACGCGACGCGACGAAGGCGGAGGGGCGGCTCGAAGAGGCGCGCCGCGACCTCGATGCCGCGCAGGAAGCGTTCACCGAGGCCGAGGCCGAAACGAAGAAAGCAGTCCGCAGCCGCGAGACAGCGGAGCGTCACCTCGTGGAAGCACAGGCCGCAGTGGAGACCGCGCGGGCACGCACCTGAACTTCTTTCCTCTTTTCATGTAGCGACGTTCCAAGATCATGCACCGACCGCGGTTACTCGAGCCACTCCCTTACCGGTTCCGCTCCTTGCTCAGCAGCAGATACGTAATCGTGTTTCGCCGATTTTGCGCCTCTTTCCTGACGGCCGAGCAAGGCCACTTCAATCTCGTCAGCGACACCTCGGCCACAACAGCTTGTTGTGATACCGGGCACACCGCTTGATGTAGTCGCAGCACCTACATGGCCATGGCCGAGTTAAAGAACAGCGACCGCAACGGACCCTCCCGACGGGCGAGAACTACGCCGAAGAGCGCGGCTGAGCTGCGTGCCTGGGTGGTAGATCGGTTCGGCCTCGATGAGCCTCGCGCCAGTGAGCTGCTCAATGCGATCGACAATGTCGTGGCCAGTCAGCGGCAGCTGCTCGAAGATTCGAAGCACGAGGCGATTCGCGCCCTCTCCGAAGGTTTCTCGGCCAAGCTCGATCGGCTGCAGCAGCAGCTCACCGAGAAGGACGTCACCGTCAGCAACATTGCCCGCTACTTCGAGGACGTGGTTGCCGACCTGACCGAGAAGTCGCATCGTGACCCCAAGACCAAGCTGCTCAACTTCGACTGGTTCATGGAGCGCGTCGAGTCCTTTCTTGCGGTCGAACAGCGAGTCCGCTGGTGCGGCGTCGGCGTCGTCGATATCAACAGTTTCAAGTGGTACAACGACACCTACGGGCACTCCGTGGGTGACCGCATCATCGAGCGGGTGGCCCGGATCCTCTCGGACCAGATCCGCTCGGAGGATTTCCTCGCCCTCGAGCGGGCCGGCGAATCGCGCGATCTCCACGCCCGGTTCGGCGGTGACGAGTTCTGCTTCCTGATCCCGGACCTCCCCGGCTGTGCCGAAGCCGTCGAGATCGCCGATCGATTCAAGCAGGCGGTCGGATCTCACGATTGGACGCGCGATGATCGACGGCTCCACGTCCGGCCCGTCCGCGTCGACGTTGGGGTCGTCTGCCTCCGCCTCGGCGATGTCTCGGAGCGTCGCGGCGTCGCGCGGAAGCTCGCCGCCGAGTTGATCCATCGCGCCGACACGCTGATGTAT
>JACDDJ010000429.1 GCA_013817065.1 Acidobacteriota bacterium | reverse complement strand
GGCCTCGACGCGCTGCTCATCACCCATCCCGCCAACATCGCTTATCTGACTCGCCTGACCGCGTCCACGGCAGTTGCGATCGTCCTGCCCACGCCGTCTCGCTGCGTCCTGATTGTCGACTCCCGTTATGCCACGAGTGCGCGGAGGCTCGAAAGCACGGTGCCGGCACTGACGGTGCGAGTGGCATCCGGCCCGTTGGATAGCGAGGCGGCGCTGCAGGTGATCGAACTCGGCGTTCGCCGCGTCGGCATCGAAGCGGACCACTTGACGGTCTCGCGGTTCGATCGGCTGACGGGTTTGCTCGATCCAGCCCAGGCCAGCCACGCAGATCCCGTGCTGGTCGCAACAACACGGATCGTTGAGCGCATGCGAGCCGTGAAGGACGCCGACGAAATCGAAACGCTTCGTCAAGCCGGTCGACGGATCTCGAGTGTGGCGCGGCTGGCGCGCACATGGATCCGGCCTGGACGCACCGAGCGCCAGATCGCGGCGGCGGTCGATGCCGCGATGCGCGACGCCGGTTTCGAGCGGCCCGCCTTCGAGACCATCGTCGCTTCAGGCCCCAATGCCGCGTTGCCCCACGCACGGCCCACGAACCGGGTGGTCGGAGAGAATGAGGGTGTGCTGCTGGACTTCGGAGGCGTCTACGACGGATACTGCGTGGATCTTACCCGGACGGTGCACATCGGGCCGATGCCTCAAGGTTTTCGCCGTCTGTTCGACGCGGTCCGCGAAGCGCAGGCTGCCGCGATTGCCGCGGTCAAGGGCGGAACGCATGGTGTGGTGGTCGACCGCGCCGCGCGGCAAGTGCTGGGTGGCTATGGGCTGGGCGAGGCGTTTGGCCACGGAACGGGCCACGGATTAGGCCTCGAGGTCCACGAAGAACCGCGGATCTCGCCGCTGGCGTCCGCCGACGAGCCTCTGCAGCCCGGGATGGTTGTGACGATCGAGCCGGGCGCCTATGTGCCGGGAACCGGCGGAGTCAGGATAGAAGATGACGTCCTCGTGACCGAGGGAGGTTGCGAGTTGTTGACGGATGTGCCGATAGAGCTATAGATGGATTTCGACGATATCGAGAAGGTCCTCGCGCTGGTCAAGGAGCACGAACTCACCGAGTTCGAGCTCGAACGCGACGGCCTCAAATTGAAGGTCAAGAAGGCCCAGGCCGGCGGGCAGGGTCAACCCATGATGCCGATGATGTCGGCGCCGATGCCGGCCATGCAGTTCACCGGCGCGCCGTCGGCACCGCCAACCACGAGTCACGCGACGCCCTCGGCTCCGCCTGACGATGAACTGGAACTCGCGGTCGTCAAGTCACCGATCGTGGGGACGTTCTACCGGTCGGCGGAGCCTGGCGCCGCGTCGTTCGTCGAAGTCGGGCAGCGGGTCAAGAAGGACCAGGTGCTCTGCATCATCGAAGCGATGAAGCTGATGAACGAGATCACCTCCGAATTCGACGGCGAGCTCGTCAGCGCGTATGTCGAGAACGGCAAGCCGGTGCAGTACGGTGAGCGGCTCTTCGCGATCAAGACGTCCTGACCCGGAGACATGTTCAAGAAGATTCTGATCGCCAACCGGGGTGAGATCGCGCTGCGGATCATCTACGCCTGCCGCGAACTCGGCATCAAGACTGTGGCTGTCTACTCGGAGGCGGACGAGAACTCGCTGCACGTGCGATTCGCGGACGAGGACGTCTGCATCGGCCCGGCGCGAAGCGCCGACAGCTACTTGAGCGTGCCGGCGATCCTGAGCGCGGCCGAGATCACCGGCGCTGACGCGATCCATCCCGGCTACGGATTTCTTTCAGAGAGTGCCTACCTGGCGGAAGTCTGCGAGGCGTGTCACATCCGCTTTATCGGTCCAGCGCCGAATGTCATCCGCCTGCTCGGCGACAAAGCGAGGGCGCGCCGCGCCATGAAGAAGGCTGGCGTGCCGATCCTCCCGGGCAGTGATGGTCCGGTCGACAGTGAAGAGAAGGCCGTGAAGATCGCGCGAGAGCTCGGGCTCCCGGTCATCATCAAGGCGGTCGCCGGCGGCGGCGGCCGCGGCATGCGCGTCATCCGGGAAATGGGCGAGTTGAGCAAGGCCCTCAAGACCGCCCAGCGCGAGGCTGAAGCGTCGTTCGGTGTCGGCGACGTCTACATCGAGAAGTACCTGGAGAATCCGCGCCACATCGAGTTCCAGATCCTCGGCGACCACCACGGGAACGTCATTCACCTGGGTGAGCGCGAGTGCTCGATTCAGCGGCGTCACCAGAAACTGCTCGAAGAAGGGCCCTCGATCGCGGTGACGGAAAAGCAGCGGCGCCGGCTCGGCAGCACGGTGGTCGACGCCGCGCGGGCCGTGCAATACACCAACGCCGGCACCTTCGAGTTCCTGATGGACGACAAGGGCAACTTCTTCTTCCTCGAAGTGAACACCCGCGTCCAGGTCGAGCACCCGGTCACCGAGTGGATTACCGGGATCGACATCGTCAAGGAGCAGATCCGCGTCGCGGCAGGTGAGCGGCTGTCCTTCAAGCAGGGCGATGTCACGTTCAACGGCCATGCGATCGAGTGCCGGGTGAACGCTGAGGATCCGGTCACCTTCCAGCCTTCACCCGGCGTGATCCACGCCTTCAGCGTGCCGGGGGGGCCAGGTGTTCGGGTCGACACCTTCGCTCACGCCGAGTGCACCATTCCGCCGTACTACGACTCGATGATTGCCAAGATCATCGTGCACGGGCGCGACCGGCAGGAGGCAATCGCGCGGATGCGGCGCACCCTCGAGATGACCGTTATCGAGGGGATCAAGACGAGCATCCCGCTGCACCTCAAGATCCTCAGCGATCCGGATTTCATCGCCGGGCGCTTCAGCACCTCGTTCATGGAACGCTACCTCGTCGAGCAGAAGAAGCCGGGTGACGGACGTCTCGCACAGGCCGGCTGACGGGGCCCGCTCGCCGCGGCCGTTCCCCACGCTCTATCCGATTATCGATGTCGATTTGTGCGCGATCCGCGGTCTGGACCCGCTCTCGGTGGCCCATGCCTGTCTGGACGGCGGCGCGGGCCTGCTGCAACTGCGGCGCAAAGGGAGTTCAGCCGGTTCCGGAGCGCTGCTGGCGCTCACGCGTGCGGTCCTGGCGGTCGCCGGCGGCTACTCCGCGGAGGTGATCGTGAACGATCGCACCGACGTCGCGATGATGGCCCCAGCCAACGGCGTCCATATCGGCCAGCAGGACCTTCCTGTCGATATCGTCCGCCGGCTGCTCGGCCCCACCCGGATGATCGGGATCTCTACGCACACGTCGGAACAAGTCGACGACGCACTGGCTGGACCGGCCGATTACGTGGCGGTCGGCCCGGTGTTCCGCACGAATACAAAAGACACCGGCTATACGGCGCGGGGCCTGAGTCTCGTCCGTCATGCAGCGGGCCGCGGCAAGCCCGTGGTGGCGATCGGGGGGATCACGCTGGCGACGGCGCCCGAGATCCTCCTGGCCGGCGCCGCCTCGGTGGCGGTGATTTCGGACCTGCTCGAGGGCGGCCGGATCGCCGCACGCGTCCGAGCCTACCTCGATGGGGTTGGCTGATGCGGCTTCTGCACGGCCGTACTCGGGTGCAGCAACTTGGCGAGGAGTCTCGCGTGTGCATATAATCCCTCGGTCTCACCCAACCCTCATTCATTAGAACAGCGAGGACACTGAGTGGCAGGTTCATTGTTCAGAACGAAGTCCATCGACTCTCTGCTCGCCGAGTCGCGGACGACCGGCGAAGGGACGCTCAAGCGCACCCTCGGCGCCTGGTCGCTCGTCGCACTTGGCATTGGCGCCATCATCGGCGCCGGTCTATTCGTCCGCACTGCGGCAGCGATCGCCGACCGCGCCGGCCCATCGGTCACCATCGCCTTCATTGTCGCGGGGGTCGGTTGCGCGTTCGCCGGCCTGTGCTACGCCGAGTTTGCGTCGATGATTCCGGTGGCGGGCAGCGCCTACACGTATTCCTACGCCACCATGGGCGAGTTCGTCGCCTGGATCATCGGTTGGGACCTCGTGCTCGAATACGCGGTCGGTGCCGCCACCGTGGCGATCGCTTGGACTGAATACTTCAACCGCGTCCTCGAGTGGGTCGGGATGCCGGTTCCGTATCAGTGGTCCCATTCACCGTGGGAGACGTCGCTGACCACCGGCGAGACCGGCATCATGAATCTGCCGGCCGTATTCATTCTTGGCCTGCTGTCGGCAGTACTCGTCCGCGGCACGAAAGAGTCCGCCTTCATCAACGGCCTCATCGTGATCGTCAAGGTCGCGATCGTGCTGATGGTGATCGTTATCGGCTGGGGCTTCATCAACCCGGCCAACCTCAGGCCGATGATTCCTGAAGCGACGACCTACACCACGCCGCTCGGCGTGACTCACGCCTATGGCGGGCTGATGGGGATCCTGGGCGCCGCCGGCGTGGTGTTCTTCGCCTTCATCGGCTTCGACGCAGTCTCAACCGCGGCGCAGGAAGCGAAGAATCCGAAGCGCGACATGCCGATCGGCATTCTCGGGTCGCTGGTGGTCTGCACGGTGCTGTATGTGCTCTTCTCCTACGTCCTGAGCGGCGTGGCGACGGTCGAGGACTTCAGGTCCACGGGTCGCGAGGCATCGGTCGCGTTTGCGATCTCGAAATACATGCCGGGCTACGAGTGGCTCTCCCGGGCGGTGACGGTCGCGATCCTGGCCGGTTTCTCGTCGGTCATTCTCGTCATGCTCCTGGGCCAGTCGCGCGTCTTTTACTCGATGAGCAAGGACGGCCTCGTCCCGAAGGTGTTCTCGGACTTGCATCCGAAGCACCGGACC
>JACDDJ010000428.1 GCA_013817065.1 Acidobacteriota bacterium | reverse complement strand
CGTCCCGGATCCGCGGCTACCGGGCCAGGCGAGCTGTCGAGATGTGATGAACGGTGGTACAAAAAAAGGGCCGGCGCGTCAGCGCCGGCCCTAAGGACAGGGGTGAGTGAGACTCTCTACTTCACGACCTTGAGACGGTCCACGACTGACTTCACGCCATCGGTGCTCTTGGCCACCTTCAGCGCCAGGGCCTTCCCCGCTGCCGTGGGAACGTTACCGGTCAGCGTGACGACGCCGTTGTTCGAGTCGACGTCGATCTTCAGACCCGAGATGTCGTTGTCGGCAAGGAACTTGGTCTTGACCTTCGTGGTCAGGGCAGCGTCGCCGACCGCATCACCGGCGCGATCGGTCGTGTCGCCGGTGTTCGCGTCCGCGTCACGCGCCGCTTCCCGGCCCTCGCCCGAGACCTTGTCATCCACACCGGTCGTCGGCGTCGTTCCCGGTGTGACCGTCAGGCGGTCCACCACATCACGAACGCCTTCAGTCCCGCGGGCGAGTTCCACCGCGCGTGTACGCGCAGCCGCGGTGTCGACCGCGCCATTGAGCGTGACAACGCCTTCCTTCGTGTCGACGTCAATGCGGTAGGACTTCACAGTGTCGTCCGCCGCCAGTTTGCTCTTGACCGCGGTCGTGAGCCCTGGATCGGTTGACGAGCAGGCGATTGTGGTCATCGCGATCACCGCGGCGCCGAGCAGAGTTCCGATTCGTTTTCCAAACATGTTTGCTATCCTCCAAACCCTTCAGAGTGCATGCTACATGCCTGCTTCTATGGATGGGCTTCCCCGAACTTTGTAATCCCCAGTCAGAAACGTAAGCACAGCCAGGGGCGCACCACTCTACCGGCGGGAAAACGCGCGCAAATTCGGTATTGGCGCGCAAAGCTCGGCCGGTACCCCTGTTGCGCAAGATCTTCGCGCGCTAGCTCGCGCATCTTCTTTTCCAACATCGGTATCCAGGACCCTTTCGGGTTGCGGATGCCTTCTCAGAGACCGCTGGGTGCGGTTGACGGAGAGGTCCGTACATGAAATTCTCTCGATTCGCTGCGTTAGCCGGTGCCTTTCTCTTCTCGTTCTCTTCGGGTCCGGCGGCGGCCTCCGACATTCCCGTTCCGTCCGGCGGCGACATCTCTACGGCGGTCAAGCTTGCCGTTCCTGGCGACACGATCGTCCTGGACGCGGGCGGCGTTTATACGACCGGATCTCTTGAGCTGCCAGAGAAGGGTGGCCCGATTACAATCCGCTCGTCGGCGTCGCTTCCTGGCCGTCGCGTGACCCCTGCTGACCGGGCTCTGCTTGCGAGCGTTGGCTCCGGCAATACCGCGGCGGTCTTCACGGTGACCGGCAGCGGCTGGACGATCCAGGGTCTTGCTGTCCGCGCCAACAGCCTCGGCGAAGGCACGATGATCGATGTCATCGGCAACGCCGCGAACACGATCATCGATCGGAACCTGTTCGAAGGTGGCGCCTACGGTCAGAAGCGTGCGGTGGGAGGGAATGGCGGCGGCTACATCCGCGTGTCCCGCAACTACATGTCGAACATCTGGAAGCAGCAGCAGGACTCGCAGGGCTTCGCCTCGTGGGACTCGCCTGGTCCGTTCGAGATCGTCGACAACTTCATCGAAGCAGCCTCCGAGAACATCCTGTTCGGCGGAGCGGACTCGAGCCGTCCCGAGCGTATGCCGCGGCAGATCCTCGTCGAAGGGAACCACCTGACGAAGAACGTGGCGTGGAAGAACCGCCTCGGTTTCTATCAGGTCAAGAACCTGTTCGAGCTCAAGGCCGGAATTGGCTCGATCATCCGCAACAACCTGATGGAGAACAACTGGACGGACGCGCAGTCTGGCTGGGCGATCCTGGTTACCCCGCGGAATCAGGATGGAGCGGCGACGTGGACCCGCATCGAAGACGCGCTCTTCGTGGGTAACACGGTTCGCAACGTCGAGCACGGCATCAGCATCACCGGCTACGACGACCTGAGCCCATCGGGACAGACTCGCCGCGTGACCTTCCGCGACAACGTCATCGTGACGTCAGGTGCGTTCCTGCAGGTTGCCGCCGAGGTCGGGGAGCTGACGCTCGATCACAACACGGTGAACAACCCCAGCAGCCTGATCAAGCTCTACACCGGAGACATTGCGACCGCAACCGGCCGACGCAAGCAGACCTACGGTGTTGGCACCTTCACAATCCATAACTCGCTCATGAAGCATGGCGTCAATGGCTACGGGATCGCCGGTCAGGACTCGCCCGGGAACGGTATCTACGCCCTGGCGTACTACAGCCGGTCTTACGACTGGAAGCGCAACGTCGTCGCCGGCGAGAACATGTATCAGACCTATCCGCCCGACACGCTGCTGCCGACGGTGGCCGCGCACGACGCGAACTTCCTGAGCGACTACACGCTGGTGGCCGGCAGCTCGTACCGCAACGCGGGGGCGGATGGAACCGACCTCGGCCGCCGCTTCGGAACAGCTTCGACCCTGACTCCGACGCCGACGCCGACTCTGACAGAGCCGACACCGACAGAGCCGACGCCGACGGCGCCGCCCCCGCCCCCGCCACCGACCGCGCCGCAGGTCGTCACGCCGATCTCGATCACCACGGCGTCCCTCGCAGATGGCGTCCGCCGCAAGGAGTACACCGCGACTCTGGCAGCCGCGAATGCCGAAGGCGCCGTCGCCTGGCGGGTGACGTCCGGTGCCCTGCCGGCCGGCTTGACGCTGAATGCGACGACCGGCGTCATCTCGGGGATGTGCGATAAGCCGGGTAACTCGACGTTCGTCGTGAGTGCCACCGATTCGGGCAACTCCGCGACCCGCGCGCTGTCGATCCAGGTCCGCGCCAGGTGAGGTGAGTTACTGCTCAGTGGGTTCGAGGGGGGCTCCTGCACTTTGTGCAGGGGCGTTTTTTGTGTCCCGTTGCCCCGCCGCAACAGACGGCGGTCCTGCCGGTACAATCGGGGGGTGCACGAGGGGATCGTCCGCGGCGCGGGGCTGGCAGTCGCGATCGCCTATGCGTCCGCGATCACGTGGACCTATGTGCGCCAGCCCGAGACCGTCGCACAGGTGACCGGCGGCCTGGCCGCTGGCGTCGGCGCCTACCGGATCGATTCGCAGGCCTTCGCCGATGGACTCACCTTTTTCAAGAACGACCAGTTCGTTGAAGCGCGCGCCGCGTTCGCCCGGGCGGATCCCGCCGAGCAGGACGCCCGGACGCAGTTCTACATCGCCTACAGCTACTATCGCCAGGGCTGGGGACGGATCTACAGCGACGACGTCCTCTTTCGCGAAGGACTGAAGCGCGTCGACCTGGCGATCGAGCGTGCACCTGCCGGACGGCTGGTCGTCGACGATCCCGAGCTCCAGTTGCACAGCGCGGACGAACTGCGCGCCGAGCTCGACGCCGGCCTGCGCCGCGATGCCTCGGACTTCAACCCGCTGCGCGTGATGAGAAAACGGAAGTGAGCGCCGTCCGCGAGGCGTTCGTCCTCCCACTGCTCTTTCTCACGATCGCACTGTTCGGCGGTCTCGATCCCGGCGCGCCGGCCCCGTGGAACCCACCCTCCCTGTTCTCCCTTGTACTCGCCGTCATGGTGATGGCGGCGCTGGTTCGCAGCGGTACGCTCGCGCCTGACCGCCTGATGCACAGCTCGCGGTCGATCGTCGCAAACGCGAACGGCTTCATCGTGCTCCTGTCGCTCTTCGCGGCATCGGCGCAGGTGCTGAACATGCTGACGCCGCGGTCCGGCCTGCCAACGCTGATCGTCGGCGTCGTCCTCTTCGTCCTGCTGCTGAACACGCTGGTGATGTCGCCCGATCGGCCTCGGTTGCTGCGCAGTTTCGCGGTGGTGACCGGATCGGCGTTCGTCCTGAAATTCGTGGTCCTGGCGTCGTTGGCGGATCCTGAAGGGGGTCGGACGAAGCGCGTCCTGCTCGCCTTGTTCGACGTCGCAACGCTTGGCACCATCTCCCAGGCGCCTCTCCATTCAGCCGCAGGATATTGGGCCTTCGTGCTCGTCCTGTTGTTTCTCGCGGGGGTGGCGCTGCTTACACCTGCGGTCTATCGCTCCACCGCCGCGCTCCAGCCCTATGGCGAGCGCGCCCTAACACGAACGGAATGAAGATGTTCATGCACCCGAGACACGCCGCATCAGTCCTCGCTCTTCTAGGCTGCATCCTGCTGACGCCGGCCGTCGCGGCAGCGCAGCCCGCCGCGCGTCCGTTCGGAACCCTGAGGGAGCAGGCCGCGATGCAGCAGGAATGGCTGAAGAAGCGGCTCGACACATTTCTCGCCCCGTTGATGCGCAAGCACGGGATCGACATGTGGGTGATCCCGATGCGTGAGTATGCAGAGGATCCGACCTTCAAGGCGCTGACCGCGCCGGAAACGTTTGCGGCACGGCGGCGGACGATCTACGTGTTCTTCGACAAGTGCGCCGCCGCCGGGACGGCACCGGCGACGACGTGCATCGAGCGGATCGCACTCGGCGGAACATCGCAGGGCGGGGTGTTCCAGGCACGCCGGTCCACCGCCAAAGCGGCCGGTGATGTTGGTCAAGGCCAGCAGGCTGAGCTCTGGGGCGACGAACAGTGGCAGGCGCTGAAGGCGGTCATCGAGGAACGGAAACCCAAGGTGCTCGGCATCAACCGTTCCACGGTCTTTGCCTTCTCGGACGGTCTTTCGAGCGGTGAGCTCCAGGGGATGAGTGCGGCGCTCGGCGACACGTGGACGTCGAAGTTCCGCGATGCCGAGGGCTTGCCGCTGGAGCTGATCGCGGCGCGTCTGCCGGAAGAAGAGGCCTTTTTCGAGAAGATGACCGCACTGGTC
>JACDDJ010000427.1 GCA_013817065.1 Acidobacteriota bacterium | reverse complement strand
GTTCTACGGCGTCGGCAGCGTCGCGGTGGACGGCTCGGGCAACCTCTTCACAGGCGAAACCTACGAGGGCAAGCGTCTGCAGAAGTTCAACTTCAAAGGGATGGGCCGGCCAACGCCCCCCGCCAGCAAGGAGCCGCGATGACCGTGCCGACGCGTCGAACCCTCGTCATCGGGGCGGCGTTTGCAGCGGCGATCGGGCTGCTGGCCGTCGCTGAACGCCTCCTCGTGCGGGAGGCGTCCGCGCAGCCGACCGTGCAGGCGCCGCGATTCGCGGTGGACCCGTTCTGGCCGAAGCCGCTGCCGAACGGCTGGGTACTTGGGATGACGATCGGTGTCGGCATCGATTCCAACGATCACGTCTGGATTGTTCACCGGGGCGATACCGTGGGAGCGGTCGAAGGGGCGGCCGATCAGATCCCGCCTACGGCGACGTGCTGCCGCAAGGCTCCACCGGTCCTCGAGTTCGATCCCGCAGGCAATCTCGTCGGCCATTGGGGCGGTGCCGGTGAAGGCTACGAGTGGCCGCTCTCGAACCACGGGATCTTCGTGGATTTCAAGGACAACGTTTGGATCGGCGGCAACGACGCCAAGGACGCGCACATCCTGAAGTTCACCAAGCAGGGCAAATTCCTGATGCAGTTCGGGCACCAGGGCAAGACCGGCGGCAGCAACGACACCACGACCTTCGGCCGCGTCGCCAAGATCTACGTGGATCCGAAAGCCAACGAGGCCTATATCGCCGATGGCTACGGCAACAAGCGGGTCGTGGTCATCGATGCCGATACCGGGAAGTTCAAGCGCTTCTGGGGAGCGTACGGCGCCAAGCCGGACGATACGAACCTTGGGCCTTACGATCCAGCGGCGCCCCCAGCGAAGCAGTTCCGTACGCCGGTCCACTGCGCCGACCTGTCGGACGACGGGCTGGTGTACGTCTGCGATCGCCCCAACGACCGGATCCAGGTCTTCAAGGCCGACGGCACATTCGTCAAGGAAGCGATGATCGCGCCGAAGACGCTCGGCGACGGATCGACGTGGGATGTGGCGTTCTCCAAGGACCCGCAGCAGAAGTATCTTTATGTCGCCGACGGCAAGAACGAAAAGGTGTACGTTCTCGACCGTCAGTCGATGGAAGTGCTCACCAGCTTCGGGGATGGAGGGCGGCAGCCAGGACAGTTCTTTGCCGTCCACAGCATCGCCACCGACTCGAAGGGGAACATCTACACCACCGAGACCTACGAAGGGCGCCGCCTGCAGAAGTTCGTCTTCAGAGGCGTAGGTCCGGTCCCCAAGGATCAGGGGACGGTGTGGGCCAGGTAATGGTCATCGGGCCGCATTTGTTCCAGCGGCCCGCTGTCAGGCCGCGGCCGCCGCACTCTTTCCGAGCACTTCACCGAAGACCTTGACCGCCTTTTGCATCTCGTCCATCGTGCCGAACGCGATCCGGCAGTGAGTCTTCTCGAACGGCGGGAAGTCGCGCGCGACGACGACGTTCTTCTTGCGGCAGGCGTCGCGGAACTCGCGGACCGGTCGTCCGATGTTGACGAACATGAAGTTCGCCTGCGAGTCGGTCGGCTTCATCCCCCGGTCGCTGAACCACTTCATCGAGAAGTCACGGACGGCGGCGTTGCGCGCGCGCTCCTTCGTGATGAACGCATCGCCCTGCTCGACGGCTGCGATGGCACCTGCCATCGCGAGCACGTTCAGCGAGCTCGTGCCGCTGCCGGCGTCCCACGACGCCAGTTGTTTGATGGTCTCCGCGTGGCCGACCGCGTAGCCGATCCGGAGGCCCGCCATCCCGTAGGCCTTCGAGAACGTCCGCGCCACGATCACGCGCGGGTTCTGCACGGCCATTGGAATGAACGTCTCGTGATCCGGGTCGGTCACGTAATGAAAATACGCCTCGTCCACGAGGATCGTCGTGCCGGGCGACTGGCTGTTGAGTTTGGCGATGAAGTCGCGCGTCGCCCTGGCGCCAGCGAAGGTGGACGACGGGTTGCTCGGGTTGCAGTAGAACACGAGCCCCGCGCCCTGTGACGCATCCGCCAAGCGGTCGAGATCGGGCTTGAACTCGCTGTCCAGCGCCACGCCGACCACTTTATTTCCCATGAGCGTGGCGTAGTCGGCGCATTCCTCGTAGGTGGGGATCGTTGCGACGAGCGGCTTGTCCTTCGCCGTGAACACGTGCGTGACGCTGCGGAGGATCTGGGTCGAGCCGCAGCCGAGCACGATGTTCTCCGGCTTGACGCCGTGCTTCTTCGCCAGCGCATCGATGAGATCGCGCGCGCCGCCGGAGTAGCGGCCAGGCCGGCCGCCGTCAGCACCGAACGCCGACTGGATCGCGGCGATCACCTTGGCGCCCGGTCCCATCGGGTTCTCGTTGCTCGAGATGACGATCATTCCGGGATCGACGGCGTGCAGCGTCGGCTCGAGCGCCGACCAGATGAAGTTCTCCCGGCCCCGGGAGCCGATGAGGGTGGCCGTCAGCGCGCCCGCTGTTCCGAGGCCGACCGTGTGGACGAAATTGCGTCGTGTAAGCGCCATCATTACTCCTACCGTCCAGCCGTAGTCGTCGGCTCGAGCACCGTGCGGAAGACTTCGGCCGCCTTCGTCATTTCCTGCATCGTCCCGATCGAGATCCGTGAGTGCGTTTTCTCGAACGGCGGGAAATCACGCCCGACCATCACGCCGTGTTTCGCGCAGGCGTCCCGGAAGTCCTTCGCCGGCCGCTTGAGGTCGACGAACAGGAAGTTCCCCTGCGAGGCCGTGCACTTGCCGTCCAGGTCCTCGAGGACCTTCTGCGTGAAACGCAGCACTTCGGTGTTGCGCTTCTGCTCCGCTTCGATATGCGCGGGATCACCGAGCGCCGCGAGCGCCGCCGCCACGCCGAAGACGCTGATGTTGTACGGCATCTTGTAGCGCGCGAGCTCCTTGATCGTTTCGGGACGGGCGATCGCATAGCCGATGCGCATGCCGGCCATCCCGTAGGCCTTGGAGAACGTCCGCGCGACCAAGACGTTGGGTGTCTCGAGCGCGAGCGGAACCGCGGTCTGATAGGACGGATCGGTCACGTACTCGTGATACGCCTCGTCGATCAGGATCGCCACGTCCGGCGCTTCTTTGCGCACCTGCTGGACGAAGTCGGTAACCGTCTTCGCGCCGTGCACCGTCGCGGTCGGGTTGTTCGGGTTGTTGAAGAAGACAAGACCGGCGCCTGCCGCCGCGGCAATCATCCCGTCGACATCGAGCCTGAAGGCCGAATCGAGCGGCACTTCCTTCACGGGGTGGCCGAGCCCCTTCGCCGTCGACGTCGGATTCTCGAACGTCGGTAACGCTGTCACCAGGGCGCGGTCCGGGCTGGTGAATGCCCGCACGGCGCTCTTCAGGATCTCCTGCGAACCCGCGCCCAGCACGACGTTCTCCGGCTTGACCTGGTGGTGCGCCGCAATCGCGGCTACCAGCTGGCTGTCGGCCGGCGAGCTGTTGAAGGGATAGCGTCCCGCCTCCGGGAACTTCTTGACGATCGAGTCGAGGACCTTCTGGCCAGGGCCAAGCGGGTTCTCGTTGCTGCTGATGCGGATCTCGTTGACCCCCGGCGGCAGCGGTGGCCGGGCAGTGCGCCCCTGCGCCTGCAATTCAGCGACGTACGCCTCGTGCCCTCTGGCGGCGAACATCGCAGCGGCCCCGGCGGTCGAATTTCTTCCGGCCAGGACGTCGAAAAGACCACGGCGCGTGCGGAGCATCTTGAGCCCTCCTGCGGCAAGGTCGGATTGTATGCCCCGCCCAGGGGAGCGTCAAATCAATTTAAGGGGTTTGCGGGCGGCCGTACGTGTTAGATTACGCCGCACCGTGCGGTGAAACGCGACGCCCGGATGGGAGATGGCACATGGAAAATGGTAAAGAGCAACGATACCGGCGGCTTTTCCATTTCCCGTTTCCCATTTCCCATTGCGGCGGTATCCTCGTCTTATCCGCCGCGCTGGCCGCGCAGCCCAATCCCTATCGCACGATCGAGGGCTGGGCAAGAATGCCCGAGGGGCGGCCCTGGGGTGCGACGAGCGCCGTAGACATCGACAAGGACGGCAAGTCCGTCTGGGTGGCCGAACGATGCGGAGCCAACACCTGTCTCGGGTCCGACCTGCCCATCGTCCTCAAGTTCGATCCGGCCGGCAAGCTGGTAGCGAGCTTCGGCGGCGGGATGATGATCTTCCCGCACGGGATCCACGTCGATCGTGACGGTAACGTCTGGGTCACCGACGGGCAGGACAACAGGCCGCGGCGCGCGCGGGGCGCGGCGCCCGACTCGCCGCTCCCTCCGGCCCCGGCAGAACTGATCGGCCACCAGGTTTTCAAGTTCAGTCCCGATGGCAAGCTGCTGCTGACGCTCGGCACCGCCGGCGGCGGTACCGGGTCCACCGGCTTCTTCCAGCCGAACGACGTGGTCACCGCCCCGAACGGCAACATCTACGTCGCCGAAGGGCATGGCGGCACCAACGCCCGTATTGTCGTGCTGGATCCTAAAGGCAAATACCTGAAGGAGTTCGGGAAATTGGGGACGGGCCCCGTCGAGTTCGATCAGCCCCACGCCTTGGCCTTCGATTCGAAGGGACGGCTGTTCGTCGGCGACAGGAGCAACAACCGGATCCAGATCCTCGACCAGGATGGCAAGTTCCTCGAGGAATGGCCCCAGTTCAGCCGGCCGAGCGGCATCTTCATCGACAAGAAGGACATGATCTACGTTGCCGACTCCGAATCAGGATCCGTCGGCAACGGCCGCACCCGTACCGACTGGAGGCGCGGCATCCGGATCGGCAGTCTCGTGGATGGCAAGG
>JACDDJ010000426.1 GCA_013817065.1 Acidobacteriota bacterium | reverse complement strand
GAACCCGGGCATGCCACGCAGGACCGCCGTCTGCATGATCCAGCGGCTGTCAGGCGACTTGCGGAGCTCGTGCCGCAGCCCGTCATCACCGCTCTAGGATCGGCCGAGTACGACGAGGCATATACCGGCGGCGATTACGCGACCTATCACTTTCCAAGGCATCGCGAGTGGGGTCATGTGCTGTCGCTCGCCGATGCGATCCCGATGCTGGCGAAGTGGAAAAAGCCACTGATCAATGACGAACCGATCGGCGCCGCGGCCGAGTACCAAGCCGGCCGGCGCGATAATTCAGTCGAGCGGTTTGGCGCGGCCGGAGCCCTCGCCGAGTTCATCGGCATGGGTTCCACCTTCCACTATGAAGGCGGACTTCAGGCGAGCCTCCCCGGCGAACGCGAGGCAGCGTGCCTCGACGCATGGCAGCGGGGGATCGACCTGGCGGCAGGCCACGCTTCCGGCGAACTGCTTACAGGGGATGCTCTGACATCGCGGTTGGGCAGGGTATCGGGCGGGCGGCAGGTATTCGGACGACTGAATTCGGATCGCGCGGTGGTGCTGGTGATCGACCCGCCGGATCCCGCGGCGAAGACCGCGGTCGAATGGGCGGACGGCTGGGTCGAAGAGCGGCGCGTCACGGCGCCAGGTGCACTGCTGGTAACAGCCACCCGGCGCCGCTGAGCCTGCCGACTTGTCTCAGCGAATCTCGAGCGCGCTCCCGAGCGACTCTGGTCGGGGCCGGTTCGCGAGCCAGCCGTTGCGATAGATCGTCCCCGGAATGGAGGCCGATTCGTTGCCGCTGCGGCCGAGCGGCGCGCCGAGGTAGGCGACATGATTGGGCGGATTGTAGACGCCGCGTGGCGTGGACATGCCGAAGTCGTAGAGCGTCGTACCGCCCAATCCCCCCTGGATCAGCTGCAGCCGAACGCTCGATCCCCAGTTGAATTTCCAGTGATAGGTGGTCGCCGGATCCAGGAGAAGACCGACGCAAAGCGCTTCGCCGTGTCAGGTTCGTATCGCACGTTGAGGTCGTCGGCGCCCCCGTAGATGACACGCCACTGGATGGCATTGGGTGGTACGCCGGTCGTGCCGCGATACTGGATGTCGATCCGATAGTCATTGGTGATGAAGTCGCTGTCACCGTCCTGCATGCCGAAGACTTTTGCTTTGTCGGCACCGGGCAGATTGGCGCGCAACCCTTCCACATCCATCGAGAATTCACCGGCGGTGATGGTCTGCGGCAATCTGTATCGTACGAAGCTCAGGCCGTTATTGAGCTGCAGACCCTTGCCGGGGATGAAGGTGGTGGAGCCGACGCGTTCGCCGACCGTCTCGGCGTGAATGAGCGGGTCGTAGAGCTCACCGGCAGGCATAAACCCCATCAGCTTGGATCGGAAGCGGCCCGCCTCTGACCATGGCCCTGTCGTCGAACCCTGCACCGCCCTGGCTCGCCAGAAGAACACGGTCGTCGGTTGCAGGTCCTGCGACGGCGTGAAGCTGGTTGTCCCACCCGCACCCTCGGCCACCCCGGTCTGGCCGATCGTTGCGGCGAAGCCGGTGACGTTCGACGTCAGCGCCGATGTAAACGCGGTGGTGTCGGAGATCTGGAACTCGTAGGTCCGGGCCCCCTGCTGCGATGAGGAGGTGACGTTCCGCACCGTCAGCGTCGGACGGAGCGTGTCGAGTTGCTGATTTGCGGTCGGAGTATTAATGGCAGGAGCCGTCAGGGTCACCGCCGGCTGTGTGGGCGATGAAGGATCGCTGTCCTTGCTGCACGCGGCAGCCGACACGGCGAGAGCGAGAGTGGCCGACAGGGCGGCGATACAGAACATGCTCACGAAAATTTCCTTTAGAGCTTAGACCGGTGACTTTGCCGATTTACGTGGCGTCGGGGGACGTCGCGTTTCGAAAACGATGATGCTGCGCTGGACGAACGAGACTTCGCCGGATCGCCTCGCCTCGCGGATCACTTCGAGGACGGACTCGAAGATGGAACGGTCGGCGCGCGTGAGCGCCGGTCCGTCCACCGCGTCCTCGAGCAGCAGCTCGAGATCGGCCGCTGTCCTGGACGGCGGGAAGGCGATCAGGGCCCGACCGTCAGGCAGCGGCACCAGTTCCACGCCGGCGAGCTTCTCGAGCGTGCGGGTAGGGCTGACCAGGATCACCGCGTGACTGCCGAAGTGACACAGTTCAGCGGGACGCGCCGCCCGCTTCGTACTCGCCGGTGTAAGGCGAACGATCGCGCGACTCAAGTCTGGCTCACCGGCGGTCAGTGTCTCGATCACGTGTTCCGGCAGCGTGAGCGTCACCGCACGAGACGGGGACGCGTACTTACGCGGCCGTCCCCGCCGGCTTGGTTGTGGCATTTGATGTGTGAATAATACCGCAACAGCGGCATTTCTAAGTGAAAAATTGTGAGACCCCGGGGAAGCTCGAACGGTAGGAAAGCGCTGGCTACGGTTGGCGTTCGAATCGCGCTTTGATGGCGTCGAACCACATCTCGGCGATCCGGGCGTAACCAGCTTCGCTTGGATGGAGGCCGTCCTGGCCGATAAATGACAGCGGCAGCGAACCGACGTCGACAAGCTGCGCCCCCTTACTGGCGGCCATCGTCCGCACCAGATCGTTGAAGCGCGGCACGTACTCGGTGCCGAAGCCTTTCGGGCTGTTCGGTCGCTGAGGCGGCAAGGTCGCGATCATCACCGGAATGCCGCGGTTACTCGCTTCGCGGACCATGTCTTCGAGCGCGTCCACCACCGCGCGGACACGCGCGTTGATTCCTTCGCCGACCTCGAGCGGGCGGTTGAAGTCATTGGCGCCTTCCATCAGGAGCACCAGTTCGGGCCTGCCTGCTTCAGAGAGCGCCTGGCTGAAACGCTCCCGGTCCTCACGGGCACTTCTTCCGGCGCGCCCGCCGTTGTAGACGGAGAAGGCCTGTCCGGTATAACGCGCCTCGAGCAGCGCCTTCAGCTTGAAGGGGTAGGACTGCGATCGTCCGGCTGAGAGCGGCAACGTCCACTCGGCTGCCGTCAGCGCGAGCGGCGGAGAATCCACACCTTCGGTCATGCTGTCACCGAAGGCGAGGATCTTGGTGATCCCGAGCACTGGCACCGGCCCCGGAGGAGGCGGTGGCGGCGGGGGTGGCGGCTGCACGATCGGGCCGGGTCCGGGCTGAATCGGGCTCCCGCTGCAGGCCGTCATGCTGACCGCGGACATGCTGCCAATCATGACGCACAGCAATGCACGAACGCAGTATCGCCGCCCGGCCGCTACCATGATGTCGCTCCCGCCAGAAGCACCATTGATGCGCGGCGCGCCAGCACGAAGGTCTGGCCGAGCCAGTACGGCACTTGCGCGCGCCCGAGCCCGAACGGCTTGACCATCGCTCGTCCCGCGGCCGAGAGCGCCCGACTCAGGGTGGCGCCTCGAAACAGGATGTAATCGAGCTCGAGCCGCTGAATATGCGGCCGCACGGTCGCGACGCTGTAGCCGGTTTTCTCGAGCAGCATGCGGATCGTGCGCCGATCGAAATAATACAGATGCACGGACGTGAGGAACAGCCAGCGGCGGCCGAGGACCCGCGCGATCCAGCTGCCGATGTCCGGATAGTTGACGACCAGCACCCCACCGGGCTTCAGCAGCACCCGGCAATGATCGAGGACAGCGGCCGGATCGGGCGTGTGCTCGATGACGTCCCACAAGGTGATGACGTCGAAGCTGCGCGGCTCGTACGGCTGATCGAACAGGGAGCCCTGCCGAATCGTGATGCCGTAGTGATCGGCGCCCCAGCCGGCGAGCCACTTGTTCGGCTCACACCCCTCGGCCTGCCAGCCACGGTCGCGGGCGGCGGCAACGAAGGCGCCGGCCGCGGTCCCTATGTCGAGGAGGCGGCCCTTTTGCCCCGCGGCCTTCTCGATCTCCTCCAGCGATGCCGCAAACGTCCGCTCGCGCGCTTCGAGTTGTGAGACGTACATGGGATCGTCTCCCTCGGTGTAGCCCGACAGGATCGCCTCGCTCGGCAGGCGAGGGTTGACATACTGGAAGCTGCATCGACGGCAGCGAACGAGCTGATCGATCAGTAACTCGTCGCCCGAGGCCCGGAACTTGTCGGCGAGATCAGCGTCCTTCTCGCGGTCGTACTGCGCGGGGTAAACGACATCGTAATCGTCGGCTGAACACACGGCACACACGACATGCTCCAGCGCCGGGGGTTCACTCGAGTTCTTCATTGAAAGCCCTCGATTATACCGCAATAATTGGACGTGTCTCCCGCTCCCTCGCGCCGGTCCCGACTGCGGGTGGTGCTCTTTTCCGGCGGTCGCGGCTCAGGCGCACTGACGACGCAGCTCGTTTCCAATCCCCGCATCGACCTCGTCCTCGCGATCAATGGCTACGACGATGGCGCGTCGACGGGGGAAGTGCGACGTTTTCTTGGAGATGCGCTCGGGCCGTCGGACTTCCGGAAGAACGCGTCGCGGCTGGCGCGCGCCCTCCGGACGGCTCCAGAGCCGCTGGTAGAACTGCTCGATCTGCGGCTGCGCGACGATCTTGTCGACGGGTGCATGGCCCGCCGCCTCGCGGCCGTGGTCGGCAGCGGCACGGGGGAAAATCCGAGCCTGGAGGGGCCGGCGCGGCTCAGCGCGGCGCTGCCCGAGGTGGCGCGGTTCCTCGTCCAGGCACGGCTCGCCCGATTTGCCGACGAACTCGCCACCGGAGCGCGGACCTTCCGCTTCGACGACACCAGCCTGGGGAACCTGGTTTTCTCCGGCTCGTACCTTCTCGTCGGCCGCGATTTCAATCGCGCCGTGGACGACTACTGCGTCCTGCTCGGTCTGCCCGCGGGCCTGGTGGAG
>JACDDJ010000425.1 GCA_013817065.1 Acidobacteriota bacterium | reverse complement strand
CCATGAACCCCATGAAGGCGTAGCTCGCGTACTCACCGGCAAAGTGCAGGCGCCCAAGGCCGTCGTACAGCGTCGGCCCCTGCGCAGTGACCTGCCCTGGCGCCGGGAAGGAGTACGACGCTTTCGTCCATGCGTCACCCGGCCAGTCCATGAAGCGGGCCTTGCCGCTGAAGCTGCCACGAATGCCCTTGTAGACCTTGCCCAGCTCCGCCAGGTAGTTCTCGGTCCGCCGTGCGCCCCACTCACGGCAGACCTCCGCCGATGGTCCGCCCGAGAAGGCGACCAGCGCTTCGCCGGCGCCTTTCTGTCCGTCCGTTGCGTGCCAGGTCATGTTCGCCGGACCATCACTCAGAAGATCGGGCGCCAATTCAGCGCGGCGCCAGAACGTGCCGTTCAGCCCCATCAGGAACTTCACGTTGGTGCCCATCTGCGGCACCAGACCCACGGGCAGTGCCGGATCGATCGCAATGCGGTTCCACGTCGACGGCGGGGCGGTGAGAATCACCCGGTCTGCCTCGAGGATCTTGCCCGTGGCGAGCAGCACGCGCGCGCCGCTCTGGGTGAGTTCCACGGACCGCACCGGTGTGCGCGTCATGAACTTCGCGGCGCCGATCGCGGCGACGAGCTTGGTCGCCAGTTGCTGGTTCCCGCCACGGCAGCGGAACACTTCCGAGTCGGTCCAGTACTGCTCCAGACCTCCGCCCTTCCACATCGCGAGGTTACCCAGATAGCTCTGCCACTCTGTCACGACGCCGTTGTCAGCCGTCATCATTGCGTCGATGCCGGCTTTGCACAGCGGCGACACGCTGAGACCTTCGATCCAGGACCCGAGCGTGCGCTTGTCGAGCGCCGCCGCATCGGGAGCCGTCCACGGACGATCCGCATCGATGTTCGCCGCGTCGGCCAGCAGCGGTTTGAATGCGGCCTCCATCTCTTCCCACAACTTCTCAGACTCGTCGGCTGACAGCCGCTTTCCATTCAGCACGATCGGGAACTCGGCGTCCTCTTCACCAACGTCCAGGAAATCGAGCTTGAACTGCTTGCCATAACCCATCCAGGTGGGATGGTTCGAACCAATCAGTTCCCCGCCGCCTTCGACGTTCTTGCCGGGGACGATGTCCGAGAAGCTGATGACCCGCCCGCCGACGCGGTTACGCGCTTCGACTACCGTGACGTCATAGCCGGCCCGCGTCAGTTCATGCGCAGCGGCCAGGCCGCTGAACCCGGCGCCGATCACGACGACACGTCCGGCTTTGCCCTGGGACATCGCAAAGCCGATCCGGTCGCTGATCAACAGCGCACCAGCAGCCGCAAGCGACCGCTGAATCATGTCGCGACGAGTGATGCCGTCCTTCTTTCCATGACGGCGATGCAGTTGAGCGTAGAGGTTAGGCATAGGTTTTCAGTCGAAAGTCAGCAGTCAAAAGGCACGTCGCACATCGCACATCGCACATCGCACGCTACTCGATGGTGAACCATTGCACTTCGACGCGGCGGTTCTGCGCCGATTCAGGCCCCGCAGGCTCTTCCCAGCCGCGGCCGACGATGTCGAGTCGCTTGGCGTCGATGCCGTAGCGCTCGATCAGCAGTTTGCGGATCTCGCCGGCGCGGTTCTTACTGAGTTCCATGGCGCGCAGCGCCTGGGTCCGGACGTACGCCTCGCCGCCAGTCTGGCGGAACACCGCGACCTGCGCATTGTCGACATGCCCGCGGAGCAGCATCGTCGAGCCCGGACTGATCGCCAGCATCCGCTTGATGGTCTCCAGGCTCTTGACGTTGTCCTGGTTCGACATGTCGAGCGTAGCAAGGTTCGGCTCGAACAGGAACCGGATGTCCTTGCTGAGCAGCGGATCGCTCTCGACCGACGCACCGCCGCCACTGCGGATCGGCGCGATAGCAATTGTCTGGTCCTTGAACAGCCCGGTCTTCTCGATCGCCTCCAGCGCCTGCCCGCGCAGGAAGTGGCTGGCGTCCGGTGGATCCTTGATCAGATCGCTGCCGTAGGCCAGCACCGCCGACTGGTAGATGCCGCCGAAGCTGCCGGCTGCGTCGATCGCTCCCGAGAAGAACGCGCGGTTCTCGGGCAGGTTCGACAGGTGCACGTTGGCCAGTTCCGACTTCGCGTCCTCTCGCGTCCACTTGAAGGCGCGCGCGATGACGTCGAGTTGCGTGTCTGGACGATCGCGAACCATGCGGTTGCCTTCGAGCAGCCCCTGCACCAGGCCCTCGACGACCTTGGGATTCTGCTCGGCGAAGCCGCGGTGCAGGATCAGGACGTCGGCGACGATCAACAGGTTGCGGTTCGTCGTGAGGACGTGCGCCTTGCCGCCGCTACCGTCCACCACTTCCGAGACCTTCGGTTCCCACGTCACGGCGCCGGCGAGCCGGTTCTTACCGGACTTCAGGTCCGAGGCGAAGAGGTCGCCGGCGGCGAAGCCGTCCTCCACGTAGATCAGGTTCAGCCGCTCCAAATGCGGCGTCGAGTCAAGGCTCCCGAGCGTGTTGATCGGCAGCCCTGCCTCCTGCGCGAGATATCGAATGAAGAAGTCGACCTCGGTGAACTGCGCCGCCGCGATCGTCTTCCCCTTGAGCTGGTTGATCCTCTTGATGTCGGTCTTGACGATGAGGCCGTCGGCGCCGCGCGAGAATCCGATCTGCGCCGGCACGACCGCATGCAGCTGTCGGCCGTAGGCGGCGAGAACGTCCACCGTCGTGACCGACCCGGCAATTTTCCCCTCGTTCAGTGCCGACCAGCTCTCGTCCTCGCTGACGGTCAACTTCACCTTGAACCCGTGGTTCTTGAAGAAGAGCGAGTTCTCGCTCGGCTCGAGACCGCCGTTCGCTGCGATCAGGCCCGCGTACCCGGCGTACTCGCTGATCTCGATCGGGACGATGTTGTCTTTGTAGTTGAAGGCCGCCGGCGGCGACAGCCGCGGCACCTCCACTTTGACTTCACTGATCTCGGGATCGCCGCCCTCCGTCTCTGTGCCGGCGGACGGCGTGCCACCGTCGCCGCCGCGCATCAGCATGAACGCGCCGAGCGCGACCAGGCCGATGACGAGCAGGAACGAGATCGCTTTGCCGAGGACGGTGAAACGCGGGCTGTCGCTCATTCTTTCGGTCCGATCTCCCGGGCGGCTGGAGCCTGGCTTTCAGCCGCAGGCGTTGCCTGAACACCCTGGCTGGCGAGGAACTCGGCCAGCGCCACCTGCTCCAGGGCCTTGCGCTCGTTCTCTTTCTCGACGACGGTGTCCATGTCGACCATGTCGCGCGCCACGCGCGCCTTACCGGCCGAGACTTCGTAACGCTTGGACAGAATCTCTTCGACCGTCTTCATGGTGTCGCCGAGATCGCCGACTCTGAACGCCACGTTCGAGAGCGCCGCGGCTGCCTCGGCCTGGGCTTCCTTGATCTTCACCTGCGAGAGCTGCTTCTCCACGCGGCGGACCTTGTCTTCGAACTCGCGCTGCGCGATCTTCGCCTGGCGCAGGTTGGCGTCGTAGGCTTCCTCGGTTTCCTTCAGCTCCGCGGTGTCGGTCCCGAGGTCGCTCTTCAGCTCCTGCAGCTCGCGCGCAAGCGTGCCGGCCAGTTCCATGTTGCCGGCCCGGTGGTTCGCCAGGATCCGGCGTTCGAGCTCCTGTGCCCGGGTGGCTTTCATCTTGACCTGCCCCTTCAGCCGTTCGGCGACGCCCGCCATCCTCGCGAGCGCGAGGTTGTACTGCGTCATCTTGGTGCGGAACTCGGTCCGCGCCGCTTCCATGAGGGCCTCGGGATTGGCACTCTCGAGACCACTGATGAACAGACCGAGAAAGCCGCGGAATAAGCGGCCGATGCGGGAAAACATTGTCGTCGTCTCCTTTTGCCGAACACGCCCGATGAACGTCGGGCCGTCGTGTCTTCAGACTCAGACGAAGCGGCGCAGCGCGTCGATCTGGGTCTCGAGTTCTTCTGGCGTCAACTCACGGTACCGCGGCGGCAGGAATCGCGCGTCGGTGCATTCCTTCACGGCAACGAGGTCCATGTATTCGAGCTTGCGGGTGTGCGGGCTCGGCCGCACTTCCTTCAGAACGTCGGCAAGGATCTCACGAATCGGGCGCCGGGGCTCTTCGCTCAATTCGTGCAATCTCAAGGCTCTGACGAGGACCCCTTCGAGCTCGTTCCCCCCGAGCAGCTGCCCATCGGTGAATGGCGGTAGATCTCCGGCGGTCAGCGGGAACTTGAGCTTCCGGGCAATCGCCAGCAGCAGCGCCGCCTGCTCCTCGGGAGTCTGCGGCGAAAACAGCGGGATGTGGACGTCGAGGCGACCCTGGCGCTTGAGGTCCACTTCCAGGAGGTCGGGACGCGAGGTCGCAAAGACCCAGATGATCCGCCCGCGGTTGGCGGTGTCGGACATCTCCTTGGCCAGCATCGAGTACACCCGGCCTGACAGACCGCTGTCATCGTCTCCACCGCCGCGCTTGCCGGCTGCCTGGTCCGCCTCGTCCACGAAGACAACGACCTGGCCGACGGCGCGAAGGACGGCAAAGATCTTTTCGAGATTGGACTCGGTCGCGCCCACCCAGCGGTCGCGGAAATTCTTGAGGACGACGCACGGGATGCCGATCTCCCCGGCCCAGCACTGGACGATGAAGGTTTTGCCGGTGCCGATCCTGCCGGCAATCAGGTAGCCCATGGGAAGCGCGCGCAGTGCGCCGCGCTTGAGTAGTGCGGTGTCCTGCCGAAGCCACTCCTTCACCGCGTCGTGCCCGGCAACGTTGTCGAGCGTGAACGGCGACTCGACGAACTCGAGCAGCCCCTGGCACTCGCGCTCGATCAGGTCCTTCTTGATCTTCCCGAGCCAGGCGGCAGTCAGAGCCTTATCG
>JACDDJ010000424.1 GCA_013817065.1 Acidobacteriota bacterium | reverse complement strand
ACCCGCGGCTGATAGTGCAAGGCATGAAGGAAGCCCGTGTCCGCATCCTCCGCATCGAACACCTCGAAGCCCACGTGCTCCAGCCAGGCGCAGTACATCTCGCGCGTATCCCGGTCATCTTCGACCAGGACGAGACGCACACGATCGCTCGCAGCCTTTCGGCGGTCCGGAGACTCAAGGGGCATTGGGAGGACCGTATGGTACCACGGCGAACCCTAGCGCTCCCACTGTAACGATGGCTCCTCCTCGCTCACGTCCCGCACTTGCGGCAGCGGACACCATCCCTTATTCTCGGTGCACGAGCATGAAGCGCGCAACCGAGCGTCGCACGCCTTCGCGCCTGCACGACGGAGCCGTGCGCGAATGCCCTGATTGCGGTGGGCAGTTGGAATTTCGCGAGTCCTATCGCGTGTTCAGGCCTGCACGGCGCAGAGCCGAACCGGCGTGGGTATGCCTGCGGCATCGGTGCGGCTACCGTGAATTCGTCAGGCAATCGGAATGATGGAGATCGGCGAATCCATGAACCTAACCATGATCACCCGACTGAGTGGCAGACTCCGCAAGGAACCGTTATGACGTCCGTGTTGGTCGTAGAGGATGACCCCGACGTGCGCAATCTGGAGCGCGCGATGTTGGAGTTCTGCGGGTTCTCGGTGACGGTGGCCGCAAATGGGGCCGAGGCGTTGCGCGCGCTCGAGCAGAACCGTCCAGATGTAATCCTGCTGGACCTGATGATGCCGGTGATGGACGGCCTGACATTCCTGGCGGAGCGGAGCAGACGAGGGTTAGCCGCGTCCGTGCCGGTCCTTTGCCTCTCTTCGGCGGATCGAGAGATGACCGCCTACGCCATTCGACTCGGGGCCAGCGAATGCCTTCAGAAGCCGTCCGATGTAGACACGCTGTGCGACAGGATCTCGCACTATAGCGGCGGGTAGGCGAACTGATCTCGTCACGGCGCACCGGGGCCGCATCGAGTGCGCGATGCCGTGGCTGTCCGTCGGTTCTGTTGGCGGCAGCGGGGAAATCGAGTATTTTCAGTCCGGCCCGTCGTGCTCGGCTGGCGTGACGGGGTGAAGGGTGTGAAGGGTCTCCGCCAATTGCGCTCTTCCCCATGTCCCTCTCCTCACAACCCTTAGCTTCCCAGACCCTTCACACCCTTCACAAGGCCGGTCCAGCGGCCCTCAGACCCTTCACAAGACCCGTCACCGACTAGTCACACCCACCACGCTCCCACGACCGCTCGTCGGACGGCCGCATCGGTACCCCGCAATGGGCAAGCCCCGCGAAGGTACCTCTCCGGCCTTCCCTTGAACGCGAGACGGTATCCAGGCGCTGAGATGCCGGCAACGATCCCAGGCCGCCGGAGAGGCCGTCGTACGATCGAGGTGGGGGGACGATCGAGCTAGCTATCAGACTACTAACAAACTGGATCGGTATCGCTCTGCTCCAGGGCACCTGAGAGCTTGACAGCAGTCTCTAGGAGCTGGCTTGACCTAGCAGCCCGTGGTGAAAGTAGCTAAATAACGGGGCGGCACAGTCGCGATCGTGTTGCCAGCGATCACTCGGCGACTCGTAGATCAGGCCGTGGCCGCATATGCCGAGTTGCTCAGAATCTCGCCCGACGACGACATCCAGGATCTGCTAGCTGTCGCTCGCGAGGACCTGCTGTTCATTGCCGAACTACATCACACATGCTCCGAGGATTGGCGAGACGGGATAGACCTCGAACACGACTGCGGTCTCGTGGTGCTTATCGATGAGTCGACCGCGCCTTCACGCTTGGACGCCGTTCCGCTCGATGCAGACCAGCGCATCCGCACAACGATCGATCACCCAGTGCAACTTGAGGCAGTGCCCGCCCCGCACCACGAGCTAGCGCGTTATTGGGGCGAGGATCTGGACGCCGACGTGGAGTTCTGGCAGCAGCACTCACGAGTCCTGACCCGTCCGACCCACCGGCGCTGGGATGATGACAGATGGGGATTCCTCCTCTTCGACGTGCCGCTCTCCCCCACTCACCTGCCGGCAGAATCACCCACACTCACCCGAGGACTCATTCATGAAGACGTGCCCCTATTGCGCCGAGCAGATCCAAGACGAGGCGATTAAGTGCCGCCACTGCGGCAGTGATCTGCGGCGGGTCCCGGCGCCGCATCCACGCTCGTACATGTGCAGGTGGCTGGCACACCCGACCTCCGAGCCGGGCGCCTCGCTGCCTCGGCGCACTACTGATGATTGCCGCGCTACCGTTCACATTCGTGTGGGTAGCCCTCCGGCCGCGCGGCGTTCGTCAACGCCATCGGCCAAAGCTGGATGCCATACGGCAACATCAGGACCGCCCTTGGCGCACTCCCGGCCTTTCTTCGTCCCGATCCACGCAGTGGGGCAACCGGAGGAGACGGTCATGGCGTTCTCGGAACTGTCTCCTTGCGGAACTCGGCGAGATCGAGAATCGCTCGCCGGATCGATCGATAGTCGTCAGGCGGGACTTCCACGTATGCACCGGCGGGATCCCGCGTCCTCGAAGGCCCTGTGCAATTTCTGTAATCCGCTCGGCAGCTTCCTCGGTGATCGCCTGAACGGTCTTACCGGGCCGAAGGGTTTCCGGCGAGTGGAACACCGCGCGAATCACAGCGAACTGGTCGGGATCGACGAGCCCTTCCAGCGTCAACTCGTGAGTCGTCGCGGGGGTATTCGGAAAATGGGTATGCACGACGATCCGATCCGTATCGCACGTGACGAGCAACGGTGGGTTTTCCAGTGCACCAAAGTAGAGCAGGAGTTGCCGATAGGCAGCGCCAAGATCGCGATTGAGTCCCTTATACTCCCATCCGAAGAAGCCCTTCTTCCATACATCCGCCCAGCCTTCGCCCCCGGTCGCCTTCGCGGCACCGCGTTCAAAAGTGAACCACCGCCCCTCTGGATCGGCCTGCGCGGGCGTCGGATGCCCTACGAGACGGCATAGATCAATGAAATGCTCTTGGGCAGCGGAGCGCTCCTTCAGCTCGTGTTGCCGCCACTTGGCGATGAAGTCCGCAACGGTCATTTGGAGTGTGGCATTGTAGTCCGTGGCGGCAGCCGATGGCGGCCAAAGGGTCGGCAACTCGTAGCGTCAGGAATGTGCGAACAACGGCCAAAGACGCGGCCGTGGAGAATCGGCGAGGGACGTGGTCTCACCTGGGCGTTCCTCACAAGGGTTGGCGCTGTGTCGGCGTGGACGATCTCGGGTGGGGCCGACCATGTCTGTGACATGTGGGAATCGCAGGCAGTTCGCATGTAGCCTGCTATTGCACGGCCTCCGACAATTCGGGCAGTTTAACGGCACAGGGACTGAGAGATATCTGCGGGATGCCGAGAAATCCGCGTCTGCCTGATCGGCCGAACGTGTCGCCGAACCCTCAACCTGTTCCCTGGCGCCCAGGTCGCCGTATCAGGGAGCTCACAGATCGGGATTCGAGGGCCAACTGCAACCGCGGGTCACGCGCTCTGATAGCGTCCAGGCCCTTCAGTCGCACACCGGTCGCACACGGAACAATCTCTGATGCTCCACACGACGCGAGTTCGGCACAGCCCGAGTGAAGAAAGTGCCCGTCGTTCGGGCCTAGATTGATGGTGCGGAAGAGAGGATTTGAACCTCCACTACCTTGCGGTAACAAGCTCCTGAGGCTTGCGCGTCTGCCAGTTCCGCCACTTCCGCACTGAAGAGGAGAAAACAACCGGCTGGAATCACCGATTATACAGGTTCATCCGGTCAAGTCGAGTGCATCAACGACTCAGCGCCCGGTCTCGCGGCCGTTCGCGTCGTGATAGTGTCCGTGTTCAGCGGACCAGACGCCGCCACCACCGCCGTCGGATCCACGGGTCGAGAAGCCGGCCAGGATCGCGGCGACGATTGCGGCCGCGATCAGCAGCATGATCATCCGCGACTGGACGGGGCTGCCGCCTTTCGATTCGCAGCACTGCTTGTACTTCTTGCCACTGCCGCACGGGCACGCTTCATTTCTCCCGACCTTGGCCATTTGACCCTCCTCATCCGGCTTTCCCACAGAATACCGCGCATCCATGACAACGCCGCATCCTGGGATCGCGAGATGCTGTCGTAATCATTCCGCGGCGGCCATTGTTGAACGGGACGACGTATCGAGTGGTTTTGGAGATCAATGGACAGAGCCGTTAACCGCGAGATAGCCGTGCCGGAGATTACGCACTTTGTCAGCCGTCAATCGATGCTGGACGTCTCTCGCTTTCGCGATTCTGCGCGGTATTTCCGCAGTCTGATCATCCAAACCTTTCGTACAGCAGGGTTGCCGCCTCGGACCTCTTATTGCTTCATGAACGGCAGCCCCCATGGACGACAAGGACCCCGTCACAGAAGCCCTCAGCGAGGCCGAAGCCAAACTACGGAGACTCAAGTTGCGCGACCAGCTCGCCACCGAGGCTCAGCATGTTTTTGCCGAGCTGGGAACGCGAGTCGACGCAGTCCTCGAGGAGCGCCGATCAGGGCGCGACCGCCGTGTCAGACCCCGCGAGCGGATCGTCGATCGGCGCCGTACTGCCTAGGTCGAGACGCTGGATCCCTGCAGCTGAGTTGAACATCGGATCCCGACCTGCCGATAGACAGGGCGAGGTTTTATGGACGTTCAAGTGGATCTGCACCGGGCCCGACTCGCCAGGGGATTGTCGCTGGAAGAGATTCTCGGTCGAACCGCACTGAGCCTGGGTGTGCTCAAGAAGATCGACGAGGGCCGGTACTCCGAGCTGCCACCTGGTCTTTACGCGAGGTCTTACGTCAAAATGTTTGCGGTGGAGGTAGGTGTCGAGCCGGAACTAGCGCTCGCCAACCTGGAGCCGGTACTTCCGGCAGCCCCAGAC
>JACDDJ010000423.1 GCA_013817065.1 Acidobacteriota bacterium | reverse complement strand
GCTCGTCGCCAGCAGTCAACAGGGGTTCCGCGATGGTGTGGACCTCGTGCATTTCGGGGTAGTGGTCACCGATAAACATGGCGCCCCGATCCTCGGGCTGAAGGCAGAGGACTTCGAGATCGTCGAAGAGGGGAAAGCGCAGACGCTGCAGTTCTTTGCCGGCGGTGAGCCGATCAGCGCGCCGCCGCTGCACCTTGGTTTCATGATCGACAACAGCGGCAGCATGATCAAGGACATCGCCGACGTCCGCACCGCCGCGATCAAGTTCCTCAATCGCGTCGAGAACGTCACCGACGTGACGCTGGCGGATTTCGATACCGAGGTGCGTGTCGCTCGCTTCGGCCCGGACGACTTTCCTCGACTCATCGAGCGCATCCGTTCGCGTCGACCAGATGGCTACACCGCGCTCTATGACGCACTTGGTGTCTACCTCAACGGCGCCGCGCAACTGACCGGAGACAAGATCCTCGTGCTCTACACGGATGGCGGCGATACGCGCAGCGCGATCCGGCAGTCAGAGCTGCTCGACCTCCTGAAGGTGTCCGACGTGACGGTGTATTCGATCGGCTACCTGCAGCACCAGGGCAGTGGAAAGGGCGAGCAGCAACAGATCCTGACGCGCTTTGCGGCCACAACCGGGGGTCAGGCCTTCTTCCCGACCTCGATCAAAGAGCTGGACAAGATGTACGACAGCATCCTGCGTGAAATCGCGGGACGCTACAGTCTGGGCTACGTTTCGAGCAACGCGAAGATGGACGGCACCTGGCGAGATGTCAAGATCCGGATCGTGAACAAGCCTGAGCTGAAGGACGTCAAGATCCGCACCCGGGCGGGATACTACGCGCCGTTCAAGCCCTCCTGACGCGCTCGTCCCGGGTCGTTTCCGAGTCCGAGCCGTGTGGTACGATCGGAGATTGCCGTAAGGGTGAAACGGCGCTTCTGTACCACCCCGAGAACCATGTCATCCAAGTACGACCAGTTCAGACTGGTCACTGACTTCGAGCTGCGCGGCGACCAGGCGCGGGCGATCGACGAGCTCGTCGATGGGCTGAACCGTGGCGACAAGGCGCAAGTGCTGCTCGGCGTGACCGGGTCGGGCAAGACCTTCACGGTCGCGCAGTGCATCGCCCGCATCAACCGGCCGACGCTGGTGATGGCGCACAACAAGACGCTCGCGGCCCAGCTCTATCAGGAGTTCAAGCGCTTCTTCCCCGAAAACGCCGTCGAGTACTTCGTCAGCTACTACGACTACTACCAGCCGGAAGCCTACGTTCCGACGACCGACTCCTATATCGAAAAGGAAGCGACGATCAACGACGAGATCGATCGCATGCGGCTCTCGGCCACACGCTCCCTGTTCGAGCGCCGAGACGTCATCATCGTGTCGAGCGTCTCATGCATCTACGGCCTCGGTTCGCCGGAAGCCTATTACGGGATGATGCTGCCGCTCGAGCGCGGCCAGAAGATCGACCGCGAGCAGATCCTGCGCAAACTCGTCGAGATCCAGTACGAGCGCAACGACCATGAGTTCAAGCGCGGCGTCTTCCGCGTCCGCGGCGACATCGTCGAAGTCGTCCCGTCGTATGAGGACACCGCGATCCGAATCGAACTCTTTGGCGACGAAGTGGACGAGCTCGTATCGTTCGACCCCCTGACCGGGAAGACGCTGAAGCGCCACGACAAGGTTGCGATCTATCCGAAGACGCACTTCGTCACATCCCGGGACCGCACCAAGGCCGCGGTCGAGACCATCAAGGCCGAGCTCGAGTGGTATCGGTCCAAACTGGAGTCGGAAGGCAAGGTTCTCGAAGCCCACCGGCTGCATCAGCGGACGATGTTCGACCTGGAGATGATCAAGGAGATCGGCTACTGCCACGGGATCGAGAACTACGCGCGGCATCTGACCGGTCGCGCGCCGGGGCTGCCGCCGCCGACGCTGCTCGATTACTTTCCGTCCGACGCGTTGACGGTCGTAGACGAGAGTCACCAGACCGTTCCGCAGATCCGCGGGATGTATTTCGGCGACCGGTCACGGAAAGAGGTCCTCGTGGCGTACGGCTTCCGCCTGCCGTCCGCGATGGACAACCGTCCGTTGAATTTCGAGGAGTGGGAAGCGCGCGTCGGCCAGCAGCTCTTTGTCTCGGCCACGCCGGGGCCCTACGAGCTGCAGCACTCGGGCGGCGCTGTTGTCGAACAGATCATCCGTCCGACGGGGCTGCTGGACCCGGTGATCGACATTCGTCCAGTCAAAGGACAGGTCGACGATCTGCTCGGTGAGATCCGGGAGCGCACCGAACGTGGCGAGCGCGTGCTCGTGACCGTCCTGACCAAACGGATGGCGGAAGATCTCACCCAGTACTACCAGGAGCTGGGCGTGAAGGTCCGCTACCTGCACTCCGACATCGACACGCTGGAGCGGATCCAGATTCTGCGGGACCTGCGACGCGGTGAGTTCGACGTGCTGGTGGGAATAAACCTGCTCCGCGAGGGTTTGGATCTTCCGGAGGTCTCGCTCGTCGCCATACTGGACGCCGACAAGGAAGGGTTCCTCAGGTCGGGAGGTTCGTTGATTCAGACGGTCGGACGGGCGGCGCGGAACGTCAACGGCCGCGCGCTGATGTACGCGGACCGCATCACCAATTCGATGAAGTTCGCGCTCAACGAGACCGAACGCCGCCGCAAGATCCAGCAGGCCTACAACGTCGAGCACGGCATCACCCCGACCTCCATCGTCAAGAGCATCGATGAGATCATGAGCAGCGTCTACGAGCGCGACTACGTCACCGTTGCGGCCGACGAGGAGGATGTGTTCCGGTCGCATGGCGAGCTGGAAGCGCACATTACAACGCTGCAGGCACGGATGAAGGCCGCCGCCGCGAACCTGGAGTTCGAGAAGGCAGCGCGACTGCGTGACAAGGTGAAGCAGCTCCGGTCAAAGGATCTCGGGCTGGCCGGGAGCCGGAACTGATGAACAACTGGATCAAAGCCGCGCTCCTCGAAGTCCAGGAGTACATGCGGATGGTCGGGCGCGCGGCGCGTTCGCTGGTGACCCGTCCTTTCTACTACCGCGACATCATCGATCAGCTCAACATCATCGGGATCGGCTCGTTGACGGTCGTTATCCTCACCGGACTGTTCACCGGGATGGTGCTCGCGCTCCAGTCGGGCATGACACTTGACTTGTTCGGCGCCCGCTCGATGGTCGGACGCCTGGTGAGCGCGTCCATGGTGAAGGAGCTCGGCCCGGTGCTGACGGCGCTGATGGTTGCCGGCCGCGTCGGTTCCGGTATCGCGGCGGAGCTCGGCTCGATGGTGGTGACGGATCAAATCGCGGCGCTCCGCGCCCTCGGCACGGATCCAATTCGTAAGCTCGTGTTGCCGAGAATCCTGGCCGGGCTGTTCATGGTCCCGCTGCTGACCTGCATCTCAGTCGGCGTCGGCCTTCTCGGCGCGTGGATCATCACCTCCACGCAATTGAAGGTCGCGTCCGGCGTTTACTGGAACTCGGTGGTCGGCGGTTTGTATATCCAGGACGTCTGGATGGGCCTGATCAAACCGTTCTTCCTCGGCTTTGCGATCGTGACGATCGGCTGTCATGTGGGGCTGCGCACATCGGGCGGCACGCAGGGCGTCGGACGCGCGACGACCAACGCGGTGGTCGCCAGTTCTGTCGCCGTCCTCGTCGTCAACTTCCTCGTCACCAAGGCGCTCATCTTCCTGATGTATTGATGGCAGTTCAACGCGAAGCCCGTTCGGCGTTGCTCGAGGAGGCACTTGGCCCCGGCGGGCCGATCGTTGTCTTCGACAAGGTGACGCTGGCGTTTGACGAGAAGGTGATCCTCGACGAGATCAGCTTCACGTTGAAGACCGGGCACACCAAGATCTTCCTCGGCGCCAGCGGCGCGGGGAAGTCGACGATCCTGCGCTTGATTCTCGGCCTGCTGAAGCCCGACGGCGGTCACATCTTCGTCAATGGTGACCGCATCGACGACATGACCGAGGACCAGATGATGGTGGTCCGCGCCGACCTGGGAATGGTGTTCCAGGAGGGCGCGTTGTTCGACTCGCTGACCGTCCGCGAGAACGTCGGTTACAAGCTGGTCGAGCAGAAGGTTCCGCCCGAGCAGGTCAACAGGCGGGTCGAGGAAGTACTCGGGTTCGTCCGGCTCGGCGAGTTCGTCGATCGCAAGCCATCAGAGCTGTCGGGCGGGCAGCGTCGTCGTGTCGCGATCGCGCGGGCGATGGCAGCCAAGCCGCGGATCCTGCTCTACGACGAGCCGACCACCGGCCTCGATCCGATCACGTCGATCACCATCGACGAAGAGATCATCAAGCTCCGCGATATCGAAGAAGTCAGCTCCATTGTCGTCACGCACCAGCTTCGAGATGCGTTCTTCGTGGCCGAGCACATGGCGGTGAAGGACGGCGCCAGCGGTGTGAAGATCGAGCGCGCGCCCGCGTCGAAGGCAGACGAAGCGGAGTTCATCATGCTGCGCGAGGGCAGGATCGCGTTCGAAGGCAACGCGAGCGAGCTCCGCGAGGTTCAGAGACGTAACCCGTACATCGAGGCATTTCTTTCGTAGAGGTTCAGACAGATGGCCCGAACGCATTCACTCGCCTGGTCTCAGCTCAAGATCGGGATTCTTGCCGTAGCGGCCCTGGGGCTCGCCACCATGTTGATTCTGGCCGTCGGCGGCCAGGGCGGATTCGCCTGGCAGCGCTACGCGCTGACGACGAAGTTCACTGACATTGCCGGTCTGAAGACCGGGGCGGTCGTCCGCGTCGCCGGCGTGGACGTCGGCAAGGTGACCGACATTCGGTTCACCGGCACCGAGGTCGAGGTCGTCCTCGAAGTCAATGAGTCCATGCAGG
>JACDDJ010000422.1 GCA_013817065.1 Acidobacteriota bacterium | reverse complement strand
ACCCCGGTTCGCGTCGTCGTGCTCTCGTACGCCGCGTGGACGAACCGGTTCGGCGGCGATCCGGCCATGCTCGGACGCACCATCTCCCTCAACGGAAACGCATTTACGGTCGTCGGCATTGCGCCGCGCGGCTTCACGAGCCCGATTCTCGGGCGCGCCCCTGAAATCTGGGCGCCGGCGGCGCTGCAGCCGGAGCTGCGGCCGCCGTCCGCGGGGCTGCGCCGGAGCCTGGGGACGTCGAACATGCTGGCGGTGCGCGGCCCGCGCTGGATGAATCTGATCGCACGCCTCCGCGACGGCACGACGGCCGCCGCCGCCGCTGCGTCGGCGGACGTCGTCGCACAGCGGTTTGCCGCGGCGTATCCGCAGTCGAATCGCGGCCGATCCTTCACCGTCGTTCCGCTCGGCGAAGGCCCTGGCGTGCGCGCCTCGGCGGCCCCACTCCTGAAGCTGCTCGCGGCAGCCGTCGTGCTCGTGCTCGTGATCGCATGCGCCAACGTCGCGCGCCTTCTGCTCGTCCGCGCCGTGTCGCGGCGACGAGAGGTGGCGGTGCGGATTGCGGTCGGCGCCGACCGCGGCCGCCTCGTACGCCAATGGCTGACCGAGTCGGTACTCCTGGCGCTCGCCGGGGCCGCCGGTGGCCTCGTCGTTGCGGCGTGGGGCGCCCCGCTGCTGCATCAGTTCGGGATCCCGGAAACCGTCCCCCTTGTCGCGAACGGCCGCGTCCTGCTGTTCGCGGTGGTCGCGGCGGTGACGTCTGGAGTGGTGTTCGGCCTTGCGCCGGTCCTGCAGACGTTCCGCAAGGACACGGTCACGGCCCTTCGCGACGAGGGGGGCGCGGTCGCGAGCGGCTCCCGCGGCACGGCCTTGCGGAGCACGTTCGTCGTGATCCAGGTGGCCCTCAGCGTCGTCCTTCTCGTCGGCGCCGGCTTGTTCCTGCGCACGCTCTACAACGCAACCTCGGTCGACCTCGGTTACGACATCGACCGGGTGCTCGTGGCCGACATCAACCTCGACGTGCGCGGGTACTCGCAGGAGGCGGGGCAGTCGATCTACAGCCAGGTCCTCGAGAAGGTGAACGCGATTCCCGGCGTTCAGGCCGCGGCCGCCGCACGCGTGACGGTGCTCAGCGGCTCGGCGCGGACGACCAGCATCAGCAGCGACGGACGACCCGTCGCGCGTGATGGCAGCAACGCCTTCGACGCGCGCGCGAACGTCGTCAGCGACCAGTATCTCGAAGCGATGGGGATCCGCGTGACACGGGGGCGGGACTTCCTGCCGTCGGATCGCGCCGGCGCGCCGCGGGTGGCCATGGTGAGCGAGAAGCTGGCACAGCGCCTGTACCCTGGCGCTGACCCGGTCGGACGGCCGATCGTCGACGGCGACGACACGATGCTGATCGTCGGCGTCGTGCCCGACACGGTGTACCGCAGCGGGCTGGAGGCGAACCCGCTTCCGTTCGTCTACGCGCCGCTGGCACAGAACTACGAGTCGGGGATGGCGCTGCACATCCGCACCGCCGGAGATCCGCTCGATCTGATCGGACCGGTGCGCCAGGCGGTACGGTCCGTGGACCCGCAACTCGTTGTCCTCCGCCCGGCGGCCCTGCGCGAGGTCTTCCAGCGGTCGATCGGCGATCAGCGGATGATGGCCATGCTCGTGGGGCTCTTCGGCGTCATCGCCGTCGTGCTCGCCGCCGTCGGTCTCTACGGGGTGATGGCACACCTGGCGCGACAGCGGGCGACCGAGATCGGCATCCGGATGGCGCTCGGTGCCGAGCCGGCGTCGATCCTGCGTCTCATGCTGCGCGACGGACTGCGCCTCGTCGCGCTCGGTTCGATCATCGGCCTGGCCGGGGCACTGGCCGGCGCCCGCTACGTCCAGAACCAGCTGTTCGGCGTGGAGGCGACCGACCCGATGATCTTCGCGGTCGTCTCGGCGACGCTGATGACCGTGAGCGCGATTGCGTGCCTGGTGCCCGCGCGGCGCGCGATGCGGGTGGACCCGGTGATCGCTCTCCGCTCGACGTAGATGTCGCGACCGTGAAGCGCAAGCCGTGCTTGGGGCTCGGGTCTGAGAACGACCCTTATGTTGCCTCCTGACCTCGCTAATGCAGAGCGTTTTTAGCCCGGCGTCGCGGCGAAGACGCCGAATCGTGACGAGGCGTTCATCGCCGCGACGGTGGACTAAAAACGGATTGCACTAAACCGCTGGCCGGATGCTCGCGTCTATGGGGATTGAATCGAGGTGAGCGATGGCACGGTCGCCTGTAAATGGTCGGAAGACGGATGAGGAAGCGGGGTCGCGCCATGGCTCAGGTGCTCGGCGTCAGTCCCGTCGAGAAAAGACACATGTCGTGATCGGTCGAATGGTCGTAAATGGCGCGATCAGGCGCGAACGTCGAACGGCCGTTCGGGATACGCGCCGTCGTACCGGCTCCAGCACGGGTCACCCATCGGCGGTCGTCATATGGGGGCGGATGTTAGCATCGCCAGATTGCAACAGGGCCACGGCTGGTCTTGCTGGCTCGTTCTGCGGTTCTCTTTCGAGGTGACGCGATGATCACGGGGCACCTGTGCCTGGTATTAGCGGTTCTTACGTCAACTCCGTTCGGCCTTTCCCTGCAGCCAGCCAGATCGCCCGTTGAGGAGGCGACGGCGTTCTTCAGGCGGTTCGTTGATCTGGAGCAGGCGTACGACACCAGAGTGGCGGACCTGTATGCGGACGACGCGGTGTCGTACCCTTCCGGTTGATACCAGCGTGGCCGGTTGGGCGGCGTTGAGGAGGCGGCGTGCAGGCGGACGGTCGCCGAGGAGCCGGACACAGCCGGCATGCCGCAGCAGGCCGACAGCGACGAGCGCCAGTCGACCATCACGCCTCCCGCCTGGCACGTTCAAGTGGCGGATTGCCGTTGGGCCGCGCTCCTGCAGCAGCCTCAGTCGATACCCTGCCAACTGCAGAACGCGTCGGCGCGAGTCGGTGCCGCGGCAATCCTGCCCGGCCGTCATCTCGATACCAGTCCCAGGCTGGACGATCTTTGGCAACCAGGAATTGGCCACGGCGCCGCGCTCGTGATGCCTCCACAACAACCCCGGCTGGACGCGGATCTCTTCGAGTACGGCATTCACACGGAAGGCAGCGATGTGCGCGCGCATGTGTCCGTGCTGAACAAAACGATCTACGTATTTCCCACGCGTAACGGCGTGGAGCTGTCACCGCCAAGCCCCGCGAAACACGGTTCGCGGGACAGAAAGGCGTCAACGCACCCACGGCGGCAGGCTGGCTTGTGCCGCCCGATGACATCGCCGATCTCCGCCGGATCAGGTTCGTCACATGCAGCCGAGGTGTTAAGCCTTTCTCCCGCTGAGCCTCGAGAGGTACAGAGTTGACGCCGACACAGTATCGGGCAATTCTTGCCCTCGACGTCGCGAAAGGAGCGAGGGCACTCGGCGCTCGGCTCTCTGCGGCGCATAAGCGACTGTCCGGAGTGAGATGTCCTACCTGGCCCTCGGGAAGGATACATGCGCTGTCTCAACTCGGACAGCCGATCAAAAGGAGCGAGTAGTGAAACTCTTTGTCGCCCTTGTGTTCTTTTCTTGGTCTGCCATCGCTTTCGCGCAACAACCGGCCATGCCGCCTAAGCTTGATCCGAGTGCGTTTGACTCTTATCTCGGCACGTACGAGCTCCCCGCCGGCCGTCTGCTCGTTATCGCACGGACGGAAAGACGTCTGTATGCGTACGAACCCGGAAGTGAGCAACTGCGAGGACTCGAACGACTGGACGACTCCACCTGGATAGCCGGGCCATCGCTGCTCGTCTTCACTCCCTAGAGTTACCGTCTACAGTTCGTCCGAGACGCAACGGGGAATATCACATCGCTTAGATACATCGTGAGCGGGGGGCAAGCTGTAGAAGCCAACAAGGCACGGCTGTATCGAGAGGAGGAGGTCACCTTTCGCAATGGAGACGTGACTCTGGCCGGAACGGTGCTGCTCCCCGCAACTAAGGGGCCTTACCCTGCGATCGTGCTGGGTCACGGCTCTGGTGAGCAGGATCGGAATGGCTATGTTGCCAACATCCGATTCATGGCTGACCATTTGGCGCGCCATGGCGTAGCCGTCCTTACATACGATAAGCGCGGGTCGGGCCGCTCGACCGGCGACTGGTCAACGGCCAGCTTCGCAGACCTCGCTAGCGACCTCGTGTTAGGAATCCGTCTGCTGCGTACAAGGCCGGACATAATCGCGTCCCCAGTCGGCGCCGGCGGTAGTAGTCAAATCGGTTGGATTGCCGCCAAAGCCGTGATGCAGATGCCGGAGATTCCATTCGTCGTGATGACCGGGGCGGCAGGCAGCGGGTATACCGTCGAGCAACAGAACCTTTACAACACGGAAGTCGAGATGCGGGCCGCCGGAATAGATGCGCAGAGAATCAAACGCGCACTTGAACTGCAGCGGCGGTTCTTCGAAATGTTGCGAGGCGGGAAAGGGGCCGACGCCCGCGAGTACGACTCTGCCGTCCGTGCCGCACGGGACGCCGCTGCACTCGGGGATTGGATTTTCCCGCTTTCGACTGAAGTGGAATGGGGTAAGCGCAGCGCCTGGTACACAGCGCTGAAGGTGGATTTCGACCCGCTGCCAGCATGGCGCAGCTACGCAGGAGCGGTGCTCGCTTTATTCGGCGAGTTCGATGCGCAAACGCCGGTCTCTGCAGTCGTACCCCGACTTACCGAAGCTTTGATGGCGCGGAAGCAGTCAGAGTTCGCCATAGTCGTGTTACCTCGCGCCAGTCACCTAATGATGGAAGCCACCCGACCTAGCGACGACGAACTCGCTCGTCTAGGCCGGATGGTGCCCGGCTACTTCGACTTAGTGAC
>JACDDJ010000421.1 GCA_013817065.1 Acidobacteriota bacterium | reverse complement strand
TCCAGGCGCAGGGGGATCCAATATGCGTGGTTGATGGGGAAGGCGAACCCCTCCGGCATGACGCCGACGATCGTGTAGTGCGTGGCCCCCAGTTGCACCGTCATGTCCAGCACGCCGGGGTTCGCGCCGAACCGGCTGCGCCATTCGGCGTGCCCGATCACCACGACGGGTGCGGCGCCGGGCTGCTCGTCCTCTGGGCGGATGGCGCGACCCATGGCCGGTGCGACACCCGCCACTTCGAATCCTGCCGCAGACATTTCGGCGACTGCGATCGGCTGGGGAGCGGCGGGCGGGACGATGAGGTTTCTCGTCAACGTTCGGAAGGCGCCGAGGTGGCGCACCGTCGAGAGCTGCTCTCGCCAGGCTATGAGATCCGGCGCGCCGAGCGGCTGCGGGACATTGCTCGCGGAGTCCCACTGCTGAAGCGCGACGATCCCGCGCCCGTCCGGCAGCGGCAGATCTGACGGGTTCAGTTGCTCGCCCACCAGCGTGAACATCGTGGCGGACATCGCGATGGCGACCGTGATGCCGAAGATGGCGATGGCACTCAGCGCCGGATGGCGCACCGTCATCCGGATGGCGAGCGCCAGATCCATGCGCCACCCCGTCAGAAAGCGAAAGCCCCGCGCGTCGCGCTGCCGTTCCTTCATCTGCTCGACTCCTCCGAACGCGCGGCGCGCCGCATAGCGCGCCTCCTCACGGCTCATCCCGCGGTCGACCAGATCGTCCTCGATCAGGCGCAGGTGGGCCTCGACCTCGCGGGACAGCTCGGATTCGGCCCGCGGCGACCGGACGTGCGCGGCGAGCCGCAGGAAGCCTCGCCGAAGATCCGACAGCCTCATTCGCGGCCTGCCCGGCATGAGGCGCCTCGGCGATCACCCGGTGAATGAAGGAGTGGCGTCACGGTGTTCCACTGGCCATACGAGTGGAACGTGCCCGGTGTTCACTGGGATGTAAAGTGAAGTCTGGGGGAGCGCCGGATCTGCCTGTTTGCGTTCAATCCCCGTTACGAGGAGTGCCCCGCAGGCCAGCAAAGCGGAGAAAATAACGGGCGTTAGCGCTCCGAGGTTACCGGCAGGCAGCCACGGCTGCCCACTGGACAGCAGTCGGCATCGGTAATCCCGCCATGGCGAGACCTGCGCTCAGGAGATAGAGAGCGAGAGCAATTCGTACCAGCGCAACAGAGAACGCAGGTCCATCGACGTGAAACGGCATGCGGATCACAGCGAGCAGACTCAGAACCGGTGCGTGTAGAGCACTTTGCTGGCCGCCCGCCGATCCAGCGTGTAGATCCGGTTCTGCAGCGGGTCGTCCAGCCAGTTGTGCGTGTAGACGAAATACAGGTCGCTGCCGGGCTTGACGATCCAGCGGAAGCGCGACTGCCAGCCCAGCACGGCGCTCTGCGTATCGTACTGGATGTTGTTCACCCATGCGACCCACGGGCTGAACTGCAGCTCCGGCCCGACGCGGAACAGCCGCGTCTCGAACCGGCCCTGGTCCAGCTCGACCCGGTTCCATTCCCCGCTCGTATAGATGATGACGCCCGGGCGTACCCGCACGTTGAGGTCGGTCGCCACCCGCAGGCGCGTGCCGTTGTAGAAGCCGCCGAGCTCGTAGATCTGGTTGAGCGCGACGATCCGGCGCGGCGCCGTCGTCATCTGGAAGCGGTAGCGGGTCCAGCTGTGTTCGCTGCCAACCGGCAGCGTGACCCCGCGGCTGATCGCGAAGTTCCGTTCCAGCCGCTCGAAGGTCGGCAGGACGTGCACCTGGACGGAGTCCTGGCGGTGGGTGGCGAGGTTGACCAGCGTGAGATCGAACTCGCGGTTGAGCAGCCCGTTGTCGATCGTGCTGTAGAGCAGGTTGCTGCTGGCGCCGTACTGAACCGACCGGATCAGGCGGTGCCCGCGCGGGCGGCTCGTGTACGACAGCTCCGGGTTCAGCCGGCGGAAGCCAGTGCGCGGCGTGAAGCCGACACCCGCGTCGTAGTCCGCCTGGATCTCGCGGTAGAGCAGGCCGCCGCTCCACGGGTCGTTCGGAAACTCGAGCCGCAGCCCGTAGACGTGGCTGCGGCCGGTGGCGCGCGGGTTGGTGGTGTGCAGGAAGAAGCCGCCGAGCCCGATGTTCTCGCCGCCGAGGAACGTCGACGTCGCGAGCAGGAAGTCTGCGCCGATCGTGTGGCGCGTGTCGAGGCCCGACTCGCGCGAGTGGCGGCCGGTGTAGAGCGCACCGACGTACGACTGCCGGAACATGCGGTGCTTCCCGCGCAGTACGAGGAAGTCCTCGCCGAGCGCCTCCTCCTCGCGTCCGGTCCGCACGTACATCGCGCCCACGTCGTTGCTGCCGAACTGGCCGGCGAGCTTGCCTCCGGCCGTGATCTTCTGCGGCACCCCCTGGTTCAGCCCGATGCGGCGCGTGAAGAACGGCAGCAGCGAGTTGTCGTTGCCAGCCGAGCTCTGGAAGTCGAAGAAGGTGGCTCCGTCGAGGAAGAAATCGCGCTTCTCGGGGAAGAACTGCGGAAAGCGCCCGAGGTTCGTGAGCCGCTGATCGACCTCGGTCTGCGCGAAGTCGGTATTGATCGTCAGGTTGATCCTGACGCCAGGCGTCGGGTTGTAGAAGATATCGGCGCCGACGTCCACGTCGTTGACAGCGCTTGAGTTGCCGCGGCCGGGCGCCGCGGCCGCGCTGCCGAGCAGGTACGGCTTCACGTCGACCCCGCGCGCCTCGGCGATGTCTTCGAGGCCGACGAGCAGGCCGGCGTTCGACAGCCGGTTCAGCCCCTGGTTGCGGAGCCAGCCGCTCCACACGCTCTCCTCGTTCTTACGCCGCACCGTGCGCTGGAAGTTGATGCCCCAGGCCTCGGCGTTCGGATCGAAGTTGAGCGTGCTGAAGGGGATCTCGATCTCGAGCGTCCAGCCGATGTCGCTGCGCTGCGCCTTGCCGGTCCAGATCCCGTCCCACTGCCGGTTGTTGAAGTTCGCGCCGCGGAGCGCGTCGCCCATCATACCCGACGGGTTCATCTCGAAAAAATAGCCGGTCTGCTGGTTGTTGAAGGTGTCGATGTTCCACATGAAGCGGTCGTCGGACTGCAGGAACTCGTCGCGCCGCCGCTGGTAGCCGAGCCACCGGTCCGGCTCCGAGTCGTAGGCCGTCACCCCCATGTAGAGCGCGGTGCTCGTGAACAGGATGCGCACTTCGGTCGGCTCGGTCGCCGGCTTGCCATTGTCGGGATCCTGCTGGATGAAATCGCGCGCCGGTACCGGACGGCTCCACGCCTCGTCGTCGAGGCGGCCGTCGAGGACGATGCGCTCGCCGGGTTGTAGCCGGACCGCGCGCACCGTCCGCCGCTGGCTGTTTTCAGCCTGCGGTGAACCGGGCGCGGTCGAGGGAGGCTGGGGCTGCGCGGCCAGCGACGTCGAAACGCACAAAAGAAGAATGAGGGCCAGGGCTGCAGATTTCATGGCAGCACTGTGACATCAGGATGTTGGAAAACCTTGGCAGACCGATGACACTTGTGTTGGCCGAGTCGGTGCCGCTGACGGCAGCCTGCGCAGAGATGGATAATGGCCGGAATGGTCGCACCAAGGGAAGCCTCTCGGCGAGCCCTGATTGTCGAAGATGAAGCGTCGATCAGGGAGATCGTCCGATTACATCTGTCGCTGGCGGGGTTCGAGACCGAGGAGGTCGCGGATGGGCGCGCGGCGCTGGATCGCTTGCGGACCGATCGGTTCGACCTGGTGGTCCTGGACGTCATGCTTCCCGGCGTGGACGGCATCACCGTTTGCCGGGCGATGCGGTCGGGCGGGCCGAATCAGCGAGCGGGTGTGCTCATGCTGACGGCGCGAGACACGGAGCCGGACAAGGTCATCGGACTCGAAAGCGGCGCGGACGACTACCTGACCAAGCCCTTCGGCGTTCGAGAGTTCATGGCGCGAGTGACGGCACTTCTCAGGCGCGCGTCGGGAGGGTTGAGTGAGCCCGATCGGACCAAAACGGGGATCGTGACGTCCGCGGATGTCACGCTCGATCCGGACCGGCGTCAGGCGCGTGTGCGCGGCGACCTCGTGGAATTGACAAAGCAGGAATTCGACATCCTGTACCTGCTCGCCTCGCGACGGGGCATCGTGTTCACCCGGGCCGCGCTGATCGCGAAAGTCTGGGGCGAAGATGTCTACGTCACTGAGCGCACGGTTGACTCGGTCGTCAGTCGACTGAGGCGCAAGGTCGAGCGGGATCCGGACGATCCCGAGATGCTTCTGACGGCGTGGGGCGTGGGCTACAAGTTCGTGGACGTCGGCGAGGCGACTTGATCGGGTCTGTCTGATTCTTTTCAACCATGCGCAACACTTCTGCAACATTGAGGGTGTGAAGTAACCGGCATGCTGTGTCGCCTAATCCCGCCAACGCAGCGCTGGTGTATACGAGGTCACTGTCAGACATGAAGGTCGTGCCATTTTCGTCTCGACCTGCGTGGTACCGCAGCTTCTACTGGCGGATCGGCATCACGTTTGTCGCGTTCGTCGTGGTGCTTCTCGTCACGCAAGGCCTCATTCTCAGCTACATGATTTCGAGCGCTGACGCCCAGAATCAGTTCCGGGCACCTGTGTTGGCCGCGGCGGTGGCGGCCGATGTGGCGTCAGTTCTAGTCCGTGATCAAGGCGCTGATCTGGGCGCTCACCTCAGGGCTCGTTATCCGCCCGAGCGAGCCGGGCGAACCGTGTTCTTCGCCTTGCGCGGCGGGTCAATATTTTCGAGTACAGCCGAGGAAGTGCCCGAGAGCATCCGGCTCACGGCGATGTCGGCGTTCGGCGAGCGTCCCCTCGCATTCACCGACGCCGTGCGTCCGATCACCACCACACCCGTGCTCGTCGACCAACAATTTGCC
>JACDDJ010000420.1 GCA_013817065.1 Acidobacteriota bacterium | reverse complement strand
GCTGGGCTGGCCGCTGGTCCAGTTCTGGCGCGTCGTCGAGACGTCCAGGCTCATACGACGGACTCACGCCTGGACACGCCAGCCAGAGATCGAGCACGCGATCCCGGTGATGCCGTTCCGCCCCGGTGAGGGTCTGCCGGGCGCAGTGTGGGCAACGGGTACGGCGATGTGGGTGCACGACCTGACTACAGAACAGACCATGCTGCCGCGCCGGCAGGCCCTGCTCGCGAGCGGGCTGCTCGCGGCGTTGGCGTTCCCACTTCGCGTCGGCGGCGAAGTGCGGGGAGTGGTGGAGGCCTTCAGCCGGAACCCTGAGACGCTTGACCCGGAACTTCTCGCATTGCTGGATGTCATCGGCGGCCAGCTCAGTCATGCGGTGGCGATGCACGAGGCCAGAGAGTCCCTCGAGCGGGCAAATGCGTCGAAGGACGAGTTCCTTGCCCTGATCTCGCATGAACTCAGAACACCGTTGCAGCCGATTCTCGGCTGGGCCGTGTTTCTCGAGCAACCGGAGGTCGATGACGCGACCCGTTTGAAGGCCGCCCGCGTGATCCGGACCAATGCGGAGGTCGAAAGGCGCCTGGTCGAGGACCTTCTCGATGTCTCGCGTATCGTGACCGGAAAGCTGACGATCGAGCGTGCTCCGGTCAGCGTCATTCACGTTGTCCAGAGCGCCATCGAGACCGTCACCGTCATGGCCGAGGAGAAGGCGATTCAGCTCTGGATGCGAGGAGATTTCGACGTGCCGCTGATTACAGGAGACGCAAAGCGTCTCCTGCAGGTGTTCGCGAACCTCCTGGTGAATGCGGTCAAGTTCACCGAACGCGGTGGTAGCGTGAGCGTGTCGGTGACTCTTACCAGGCAGGCCATCGACGTCGCGGTACAGGACACGGGCCGGGGCATCTCAGCCGAGCTGCTGCCCCACGTCTTCGAGCGGTTCCAACAAGGCGACCGTGGTATCGGATTACATTCCGGAGGGCTTGGACTGGGCCTGTCGATCGTGCGGGACCTCGTGGCGGCTCACGGCGGGACCGTCAGCGCCCATAGTGCGGGCCTCGGTACCGGCGCAACTTTTACGGTGAGCATTCCAACGGCTGCACTCGTACAACCAGACGAAGGAACCGCCGCAGCCGAGGGCATCTCGCAACCCGGCTGAGCTCTCGGCCGCTTCGTTCATCACTTCACAACCGAATCATGGTCGCTCGGTAACAAAGACCAGGACGTCAACGGTTGCTGCAGGCATGATCGCCGGACCGATCAGGCGCACAGTTGATGAATGGCAGGCGTTGCCGCAGAACCGATGACGCGGTCGTGGTCAAATGAGCCATGCGCCTTCGGACCCGTCTTGCCACCGCATGGCTCCTCTTCCTCGCCGTCACCCTCTCCGCACAGCAGGCAACGCTTGCGCCGCCAGAGCAGCTCACCGACGGCGCGCTGCTCTACCGTCTGGACGATCCGTCGCTCCTCAGTCCGCCGGGACCGGTTGCCGTCCAGGCGCTGAAACTTGATCCTCGGAAGGTGACGCTCGAGATCGGCCGCGGCGCGGGCGCCGAGCCCCCGCGCACGACGGTCGACGTGATCGCCGCGCGACGGCCGGGCGCAATTGCGGCGGTGAACGCCGGGTTCTTCTCGATGGAAAGCGGCCGACCGACGAACTTCCTGAAGATCGGCGGCAAGGTCGTGAGTGGCACCAGCCGCCCACGCGGCGCCGTCGGGTGGTCCGACCGCAGCGGCGCGACCACCCTGCTCTTTGATCGAGTGGCCGTGAGCAGTCCCGGTAAGGGACGCCTCGAATACAAACCGCTGATCGATTCGTCGCCGCGGGAATGGTCGCGCGTGCAGAACGCCGTCAGCGGCGCGGGACTGCTGATGCTCGATGGACGCGAGCTGACCGAGTGGACCGACGAACGCATCACCGCCGGGTTCGATACGACACGACATCCACGCACCGTCATCGGCAGGGACGGACAAGGCGCGATCTGGCTCATTACGGTGGACGGCCGCAACCCGGCCATCAGCCTGGGCATGTCGTTCACCGAACTGCAGCGTCTATCGCAGCGGCTCGGGCTGCGCTCGGTGCTGAATCTCGACGGCGGCGGATCCACGACGATGTGGGCCGCCGGCAAGATCATCAATCACCCGTCGGACCCCACCGGACCGCGACCGGTCAGTGATGCGATCCTCGTCATCCCGCGCGAACGGCAGGCGAGAACCGCGGACCATCAGTAAGCGCTTACATCCTGATAGGATTCGGCGCATGCACAGACGAACCCCAATCAATCTAGTCATTTTTTCGGCGCTGGCGCTCGCGCTCGGCGTGGTCCCATCCGGGCAGGGCCGCGGCGGTAACCAGGCGCCGCAAGGACCGCAACAGACCCGCGCCGTTGGCGCGCCACGCTTCGAATACGCCGGACCAACCAGCGACGGACGCATCTCGGCGGCCGCACAGACCAATCGCGACATCGTCTGGGCCGGAACCGGCGAAGGCGGGACGGTCCGCGGCATGACATGAGCGTACATCCGGTTACCGTATGAGGGGGCGATCGCGACGTCGGTCTTGCGCTACGCGCCCACAGCCGCGTCTGTGGCGGTCTTCGGGGATCGACTGAAGGACGCGGCGGCCGCCCGCGCGGCGTTTACGACGCTCATGCAGGAAGTCGAGGCGCTCAACAAGGCGCACTCAGGCCGTCTGCCTGCCATTCGAACTCAGCTCTGAGGGACAGGGCCCGACCTGAAGGTCGGGCCTACTGTGCTCGCAGCGCGATCGCCGGATCCACCCGAGTCGCTCGCCGGCCGGGGAGGTAGCTTGCGAGAAGCGCCACACCAGTCAAGCCGACGGCCACAACAGCGAACGTCAGCGGGTCGAAGCGGGTCACGCCGAAAAGCAGGTCGGTCATCAGCCGAGTGAGGAACGCAGCTCCCACGGCGCCGATCGCAACGCCGGCGAGCGCAAGCAGCAATGCCTGGCCGATTACCATCCGCAGAACATCACCGCGCTGCGCGCCGAGCGCAAGACGGATCCCGATCTCCCGGGTGCGCTGGGTCACCGAGTACGCGATAACGCCGTAAATCCCGACAGCGGCGAGCAGCAGCGCCGCGGCCGCGAAGATCCCGAGCATCGTCATCATCAGCCGCCGTTGCGCGACCGAGTTGGACACGACCTCGTCCATCGTCTTGACGTCGGCGAGCGCCAGGTCTGCGTCCTGCTCCCGCAGGAGCCCACGAACTCCCGCCACCACCGATGACGGCTCGCCAGCCGTTCGGATGGCCAGCGTCATCGATGGATAGGGTGTGCGCTGGAGCGGCCAGTACGTCATGCTCCGAACCTGCGCCTCGAGGCCGGCATGGCGCACGTCGCGAACGACGCCGATGATCTCGTCTTCGATGCTCTGGTCCCAATTCACCTTGATGCGCTTGCCGATCGGGTCCTGCTGCCCCCAGTGGCGCCGGGCGAGGGCCTCGTTGACGATCACCTTATTGACTCCGTCGGAAGGGCGACGCTCGTCGAAGAGGCGTCCGCGGACGAGCGAAATACCCATCGCTTTGAAGTAGTCACCGGTGATGACGCGGACGTCAGTCACCGGTTCCTGCCCGCGAGGCGGGAGCGGTTCGCCGACCACCCCGTAGCTGGTCGCGGCGCCAAGGCCGGTCAGCGGTAGAAAGCTGATCGCGCCCGAGGATTGGACTTGCGGAACTTGCGCGATCCGCTCGAGCAGGCCGGCGAAGAACTGCACCCGCCTGGCCGGTTCCGGGTAGCGCGCTTGCGGCAGCGACACCCGCATCGTGATCGTCTGGTCGATGTCGAACCCGGCATCTACATTCATCACGCGGGTGAAGCTGCGCACCAGCAGGCCGGCGCCAACCAGAAGGACGAGCGCGAGCGCAATCTGCGCGACGACGAAGATCGATCGGGTGCGTTTCCCCCGCGCCCCGGAGCCGGTTCGGCCGCCCTCCTCGAGCGAAGAATTCAGGCTCGCGCCCGAGGCGGAGAACGCGGGGACCAACCCGAAGAAGATCCCGCTGACTAAGGTCGCCGTCGTCGTGAAGAGCAGGACCGAGCCGTCGATTCTAACCGTCTCGAGCCGCTGGATCGGTATGCCCTCGGCGACGAATGCCCGCAGCGCCTGCAGACCCCACCACGCCAGCGCGAGTCCGACCAGGCCGCCGACCGCCGCCAGGACGACACTTTCGGCGAGCATCTGCCGAACCAGCCGTCCACGCCCCGCACCGAGTGCCGATCTGACCGCAAGTTCGCGCCGGCGCGAGGTGGCGCGCGCGAGCAGCAGGTTGGCGACGTTCGCGCACGCGATCAGCAGCACGAACGCAACAGCTCCGAGCATTACGTACAGAGCCGGACGAATGTCGCCGGAGAGCTGCTCTCGAAGCGGTACGACGCGGGCCGTCCAGCCGGTATTGAAATTCGGAAAGAGCGACGCCAGCTCCGTCGCGACGCGCGTCATGTCACGCTGCGCCTGCTCGAACGACACCCCGGGCTTCAGCTTCGCGACGGTCGCCAACCACCGTCCTCGCGGCGTGCGCGCCTCAGCCGAGAAGCCGACCGGCACCCACAGGTCCACGGTCTTGTCGAGGAAAGAGAATCCCGGCGGCATGACGCCGACCACCGAGTAGCTTTCACTCTGCAAGGTGATCCCCTTGCTCAATACATCAGGATCCGCCTGCAGCCTCGTCTTCCAGAACCGGTCGCTGATCACGACGACACGACTCCGCGGCCTGTCCTCCTCGTAGGTGAACGGGCGGCCGACCGCGGGCCGGACGCCAACGACGGGAAAGAATCCGGCGCTCACGGATTGAAGCGGAATCTCGACTGGATCACCGTGGCCGGTCAGTGTCGCGGTGCTCGTGAGCCCGACCGCGGCGATCTCCTCGAACAC
>JACDDJ010000419.1 GCA_013817065.1 Acidobacteriota bacterium | reverse complement strand
CCTCAAAGGCGGTCAGCACCACACCGTCTGCCGCTGCGGCGGCGTCGGCATAGGTCTTCGGATCCGCGGCATCACCCAGCACGGCGTTCCCGCCTCGTTCTTGCACGAAGGCAGCCTTCTCGCTGTTCCGAACCAGGGCGTCAACGCGATGGCCTGCACGAACGAACGCATCGAGAACGGCGGAGCCGATGTAGCCGGTTCCACCTGTCAAAAAGATCCGCATTGAGTTTCAGTCGTTCCTAGCGATGGACTTGTCCATCTTCCATTTGCCATCTTCCATCAGCAGGCGACGCCTGCCGCCTAAATGTCCCAGATCCGCTCCTGGTGATCGTAGAAGGTGATGAGGCCGTCCTCGCTCACCTTCAGCACCGCGCCGTAGCGTCCTGCCGCCATTGCGGCCGTCGTGCGCGCACCCTCCACCGCCAGGTTGGAGTGCGGCTCTGGCGGTTCAGTATGGAGAAGAATCGCGCCAACCGCGAGCAGCCGGCCGCTGCTGTCCATCACCGTTGCACCGTCAGTACGCGCCAGCCCTTCGAGCACCGCTGGATCCAGACCGACCGCCGTCCGCCCACGCAATACATGCATCAATTGCGCCCGCGACGGAACGTCGCCGGCGACGTTACGCATCGCATCCAATTGATCGCCCGGTGCAACCAGCACCGGTAGCGATGTCGCGGCGTCCCGCAGCACAACGAAGAGCGCGCCTTCACGCGAGTCGGCAAGATCGAGTGCGGTCTGAAAGAGGCGCTCGGCCAGCTCGCGATTGCCGACGGCCTCGGCCCACAGATCGTACTTCGCCTGGATGTCGAGCAGGTGCCACCGCGCATTCCGGAAGCTGAAGACCTGCGTTCCCTCGGCAAACACCTTGATTTCGTGCGAGGGGCTCAGAACGATGCCGATGTTCCGGGTGCCGACAGTGGCGAGCGCGTGCGAGCGGTAGGCGACCGAGCAGGGCACCGCGAGTTTGGCGTCAGTCGCGTAACGCCCGACTTCGACAATGTCGAGCACGGCGCCGGTGGACCCGACGACAAACAGCGTCCGTAGTCCGTCGCACAGGCGATAGAAACTTTTGATCCCGGTGAGCGCCTGCGAATAGCGGTACTCATTGCCACCAACGGTCACGTGGCCACGAATCGGATCTGTCGCGCCCTCGAGCAGCAGCACTCCCGAGGAGATCGAGCGATTCTCGTAACTCGAGAGCGCCGCCACGCGCAGGACCTCGATTGCCGTCGCGACCAGGTCGGACCTGTTCTCAGCCGAGTTCGGCTCCGGATCCAGGAACGCCCCGATGTAGCGATCCTCGATCGCACCTCGGAAGAGGTCGCCGCGATCCAGCATCTGCTTTGGATCGAAGATGGCGCGATAGCGAGCCGCGAGGACGCCGCCGACCGCCCGGGCAAGCCGGACTTCGTGTTCGGTGAACGGCCGCCGCGCCGGGACGTGGAGCAGGTGACGCGACCCGAACCACCGCAGCGACAGCGTCGAGGGATCGTTGGTCGGTTCAATCGCCAGCCGGCCGTCCGACGAGAGCGACGGGATCGGCTCCGTTTCGAATGTGGCGCGGGCGAGAAACTGCCTCAGCGCGCCCTGGAGCAGGTTGTCATACAGCGCGCTGGCGGCGAAGGCCGGCGGGAGCGACATGGATTTTCAATGATAATTCAGCGGATGGTCCGGCGCACGCTCATCGACGTCTTCGACGATCTCGCGCTGATCCACAGCGATTTCATCGTTCAGGACGACGGCTATCGCTCGTGGACGTGGACCTATGCGCAGGTCGCAGGCGCGGCCCGGAGCTTCGCCGCCCGATTGGAGTCCGCCGGCATCGGCGCCGACGACAAGGTCGTCATCTGGAGCGAGAACAGCGCGGAGTGGATCGCCGTCCTGTGGGGATGTGTCCTGCGCGGCGTCGTCGCCGTCCCGGTCGATTACCGTTCACCGTCCGACCTCGTGCTCCGCATCTCCGACATCGTGGACGCCAGGGCGATCGTGGTTGGCGAGACAGTGCCATCGCCTCAGGCCACGCGGCCGGTGTGGCCGATACGGTCGGTTGCTCCTCGAGCGGCAGCGACGGCGCCGCGGGCCCCCTCTTCAGCGTCGGTCACGGCGGACTCGGTTGCCGAGATCATCTTTACCTCCGGCGCGACCGCGGAGCCCAGGGGCGTCGTACTGACGCACAAGAATATCCTTGCGAACATCATCCCGATTGAACGAGAGATCGCAAAGTACCGGCGGTATCTCAAGCTCGTTGCGCCGATCCGGTTCCTGAACCTGCTGCCGTTGAGTCACATGTTCGGCCAGTCGCTCGCGACGTTCGTGCCGCCGATGCTGCCCGGCATCGTGGTGTTCAGCCGCAGTCTGTCACCGCACGAGATCCTGCGGCAGATACGGGAGCGCCACGTGTCGGTTGTCGTGTGCGTTCCGAAGGTCCTGGAAGTGCTCCGGGACCACGTCCTCGTCAGGACGACGGGCTTGAACGTCGAGCGGCCGCACCTCCATCCGCTCGTGCGCTGGTGGCGCTATCGCGCCGTCCATCGGATGTTCGGCTTCAAGTTCTGGGCGTTCGTCGTTGGCGCGGCGCCACTCGACCCGGAGCTCGAAGCCTTCTGGCGCGGGCTCGGCTTTCTCGTTATCCAGGGGTACGGGCTGACCGAGACCGCACCTGTCGTCACCCTGAACCATCCACTCGGCGGTGCAAGCGGATCTGTCGGCAAGCCGATCGCCGGCGTCGAGATCAGGATCGCGGACGACGGGGAGATCCTCGTGCGCGGCGACAACGTGACGACCGGCTATTACAACGCCCCCGACGAGACCCGTGTAGCGTTCAAGGACGGCTGGTTTCACACCGGCGACATCGGCGAGCTCGATGCCGGCGGCCAGCTCAGGATCCGCGGACGCAAGAAGGAGATGATCGTGACGCCGGACGGACTCAACGTCTATCCAGACGATGTGGAGCGCGTGCTGAACGGGTTGGCGGGCGTTCGAGAGTCTGCGGTTGTCGGGGCGCCAGTCGGCCGGTCGAGCGGCGAACGCGTCCATGCGGTGGTGGTTCTGGAAGCCGGCCACGACATTGAAGAGGTCGTGCGCCGGGCAAACGCCGTCCTTGCCGATCATCAGCGGATACGCGGCGCTGCCGTGTGGACGGCCGGCGCGCTGCCGCGAACCGAAGGCACGCGCAAACTGCGGCGACGCGAGTTGAAGGGATGGCTGACCGGGCAGGCAGCGGGCGCACACCCGACTGGCGCGTCAGGAGCCGCGCAGGTCGTGGCGCGATTCGCACCGGGGCGTGAGCTGGAGCCCGACACCACGATCGAGGGACTTGGTCTCAGTTCCCTCGAACGCATCGAGCTGATGATGGCCCTCGAGGAGACGTTCCAGGTGACGGTCGACGAAGCGAGCTTCGCCGCGGCTCAGACGATTCGGGATCTCGACACGCTGGTGCAGCCGCTCACCGCGAGCATGCCGGCTGGGGCGAAGCCAGTGCCGGATTCGGCGGGTGACTTCCCGACCTGGACCCGTCGCGCACCCGCCCGGTTGGTTCGACGTTTCAGCCTTGCCACCTGGATCCTGCCAGCGACGCGGATCTTCATGCACACGCGGGTGCGCGGTCTCGAGCATCTTCAGAATATCGACGGACCAGTGATCTTCGCGGCCAATCATCAGAGTCACCTCGACACCCTGGCTATCCTCGACGTGTTGCCGCCCCGCTGGCGCTACCGCATCGCGCCCGCCATGCTGAAGGAGTTCTTCACGGCGCACTTCCATCCTGAGCAGTTCACGGTCCGGGAGCGTTTCACCAGCAGTGCGAACTACTACCTCGCGTCGCTGTTTTTCAACGCCTTCCCGCTGCCGCAGCGCGAGCTCGGCGCACGCGACGCGCTTCGCTACATCGGCGGGATCGTGGACCGGGGGGACTCGATCCTCATCTTCCCGGAAGGCAAACGAACAGACTACGGGGAGATCATTCGCTTTCAGTCCGGGGTCGGCATGATGGCGTCGCGCCTGGCGCTGCCGGTCGTGCCGGTCCGGCTGAGCGGGCTCGATCGGATCCTTCACCACACCTGGACGCGTCCAAAGAGGGGCCGGGCGGAGGTCGTCTTCGGTCCGCCTATGTGGTTAGCGGGCAAGGACTACGCGCAATTGGCGGCGCAGGTTGAAGCAGCCGTGAGACACTTGGAGGTTGCCAGCTGAGATTGCTGCCGACGGCCACAATGTGGCACAATCTTTGATTAGAAAGGAAAGCGCTTGAGCAAGGACGATCTGATTGATGTGCAAGGAACCGTCGTAGCGGTCCACAGCGGCGGGTTATATCGCGTGCAGTGCGATCAGGGTCACGAGGTGCTTGCGCAGTTGAGCGGCCGGATGCGCCGCTTCCGTATCAAGGTGGTGCCGGGTGATCGAGTCACGGTGGGTGTTTCGCCCTACGATCCAGTCCGCGGCATCATCACCTTCCGAGCTCGCTAAGACCAGATTTGAACTCCCACTCACCCCAATCAAACCGATCAGGAGCGCCGCGAGGCCGTCGCCCTCGCAGCGCCAGCAGCCGTCCCGCGCCGAGGCACCAGGCGCCGGTCACGATGCCGACGCCGATCACCCGGATTCAAGCCGAGTACGACCCGAGCCCGGTCGCCTTCGAAACGCTTGGTCTCGAGAACTCGCTGATCGAGGGCATCCGCGTCCGCGGCTTCCACGCCACAACGCCGATTCAGAGTGCCGTTATTCCATTCGTCATGAATGGGGACGACCTGATCGGCTGCGCCGCGACGGGAACCGGCAAGACCGCGGCCTTCCTGCTGCCGATCCTCAATCGCATGCTCACCTCGCGCGCTGCCGCGCCTGATGAGCGCGGCTATACGCGGGTGCTGATTCTCGCCCCGACGCGCGAGCTCTGCGTGCAGATTGCAGA
>JACDDJ010000418.1 GCA_013817065.1 Acidobacteriota bacterium | reverse complement strand
ACTCTATCGCAGCCGCCGGAGTGGGCCGATGTCACAAAACTCCCGCGAATCCGGGCCGTCTCTGATGCTTCGCAAGTCGGCACACCCTCTGCACTAGTGGGGCTGCGATGGTGAACCCGGCCTGCCGCCTTCTCTTCGTTGACGATGAAGAGACGATTCTGTTTGCCGTGCAGGATTACTTCTGTCCGCAAGGCTACGACGTCGATGCGGCGATGGACGTGGAGAAGGCAGAGGCGCTGCTCTCCGAACGCGTGTATTGCGTTGCCGTGATCGATCTCTCGCTCGGTCCCGGAAAGGACAGGCTCGGGCTCGAGCTCGTGAGCCGCGTGCGGGAGACGCACCCCGAAACTGCGGTCGTGTTGTTCACGGCGTACAGCACGCCGGAGGTCGAGCGCGAGGCGCGCCGGAGAGGGGCTCTTCTGCTGGAGAAGCCCCTGTCCCTGAGGGTGCTCGAGAGAGCGATCGACGAGTTCCGCTGCTCGAGACAAGCCGACGACGCCCGGCGGCTGCACGGGACCGATACCGGACCGATCACGGACTGACAAACATGAGAAACGCCCGACAAGCACGAATCGCCCTGTACTCGCACGACACGATGGGTCTGGGTCACATGCGGCGCAACCTCCTGCTGGCGCAGGCATTGTGCGCCTCGTCGCTCAACGCCGTCGTGCTGTTGATTGCGGGCGCGCGCGAGGCCGCGGCGTTTGCCATGCCCGCTGGTGTGGACTGTCTGACCCTGCCGGCCTTGTCCAAGAACGGCGACGGCCACTACGGAAGCCGCCACATGCCGATTCGCTTGCAGGAGCTTATTTCGTTGCGCGGAGGGGCGATTCAGGCGGCGCTCGAAGCGTTCGATCCGGACCTGGTGGTTGTGGACAACGTCCCGCGGGGCGCCGTACGTGAGCTCGACGTGACCCTCGAGGCGCTCCGATCGGCAGGACGTGCACGCCTGGTGCTGGGCCTCCGAGACGTGCTCGATGAGCCCGCCATCGTTCGCGCCGAGTGGCGCCGGGCGGCCAACGAGCAGGCGATCCGGGAGTATTACGACCTGATCTGTGTCTACGGCGATCGACGGGTCTGCGATCCCGCTGAGGAGTATGGATTCTCGCCAGACGTGACGAAGCTCGTTCGTTTCGCCGGCTACCTGGATCAGCGTGAGCGGCTCGCCGTCGCGGAGACTGTCGGCCACGATGTTCTCGAAGGCCTGGCACTTCCGCCAGGACGCCTCGTGCTCGGTCTTCTCGGAGGCGGTCAAGACGGAGCCCGCCTGGCCGACGCCTTCTCGTGTGTCGAGCTGCCACCGGACACGAATGCCGTGCTGGTGACCGGTCCGTTCCTGCCACCGAGCGTCCGGCGCGGCATTCTTCGCCGGGTGAAAGAGGCCCCGCGGATGCGCGTGTTGGAGTTCGTGCAGGAACCGACGGTCCTGCTCAACCGTGCGGATCGTGTCGTGGCGATGGGCGGATATGGCACCACCAGTGAGATCCTGTCATTCGAGAAACACGCCCTGATCGTGCCTCGGGTGCGGCCACGCCGCGAGCAGCTCGTTCGGGCGCAGAGGTTGGCCGCGCTCGGCCTCGTTCACGTGATGCATCCCGACGAGGTGACCCCGGATCGCATCGGCGCCTGGCTGGGACGTGATCTCGGCGCCCCCCCGAACGCGCGTTCCCGGCTCGATTTCGGTGGCCTCCGTCGCATGCCGGCGCTGCTCGCCGAACTGCTCGAGCGTCAACGTCCTGTCCCCGTCGCACTGGATCGGAGAGTGTCTCGTGCAGGAGTCTGATCGCCACGCCGTCGGCTACGTGGTCAAGCGCTATCCGCGGTACTCCGAAACGTTCATCGTCAACGAGATCCTGGCGCACGAGGAGACCGGCGTCCGCGTCGAACTGTTCGCGCTCAGGCCGCCCTGCGACACACACTTTCAAGGCGAGATTGCCCGAGTGCGTGCGCCGGTCACGTACCTTCCCGGCGAAGGAATACGCACGACGGACTTCTGGTCCGTGTTGCGGCAGGCGGCATCGCGGATGCCGGCCACATGGGCGGCGCTGAAGGATGCCGAGTACGCAGATGCGCGCGACGCGTGGCAGGCAGCGATCCTGGCGCAGCACGTGCTGGAGCGGGGCATCGGTCATCTGCACGCGCATTTTGCCTCCGCGCCGACGACTGTGGCCCGGATGGCGGCGCACATGGCCGGCGTCACCTACAGCTTTACCGCGCACGCCAAGGACATTTACGGGCCCGAGGTGCGGCACCCTGATCTCCGGCGCAAGCTCGCCGCTGCGGCGGCGACGATCACGGTGAGCGATTTCAATGCCGAGCACCTGCGCCGGACCTACGGTGCCGACGCCGACCGTGTGACGCGGGTGTACAACGGGCTGCCGCTGGACGAGTTCGTCTACCAGGATCCGCAGCCGCGCGCGCCGGTCGTGGTGGCCGTCGGCCGACTGGTCGAGAAGAAGGGATTTGCCGATCTGATCGACGCGTGCGCCATCCTGAGGCGCGGGGGCAGGCCCTTCACCTGTCAGATCATTGGCGGGGGGCCGCTGGAGGCCGCGCTGCGCGAACAGATCGGCCGGCTGGATCTGCAGGCGCAGGTGCATCTGCTCGGGCCGTTGCCGCGCGCCGAGGTCGTGCGGCACATGCAGCGCGCGGCCGTGGTCGCTGCGCCCTGTGTGGTGTCACCGGACGGCGATCGCGACGGATTACCGACCGTGCTGCTCGAGGCGATGGCACTCGGGGCGCCGTGCGTCTCGACGGAGGTGACCGGCATTCCTGAGATCGTGGCTGACGGGGTGACTGGCCTGGTCGTGCCGCAGCGGAATGCGCAGCGGCTCGCCGCCGCGCTGGAGCGCCTTCTGCGCGACGATCGGCTGCGCGTCCGAATCGCCGCCGCGGCTCGGGCGCAGATCGAGCGCTCGTTCGACGAGCGACGAAACGCGGGGCACATTCGCGACATCTTCCGCACCGCGGCATCGGCCAGCGTCCCGGCGGAGGTGGCGTGATGCGTGTCGCTTATGTCTGCGCCGATCCGGGCGTCCCGGTCTTTGGACAGAAGGGCTGCTCGATCCACGTGCAGGAAGTGATCCGAGCCCTGACCGCGCACGGCGCGCGCGTGAACCTCTTTGCGACGCGCATCGATGGCACGCGACCGCCGGGGCTCGAGGCGGTCACTCTTCATGCCTTACCTGGCACACGCGGGACGACCGTGGAGTCGCGAGAACGCGCCGCGCACCAGGCGAACACCCCGCTTCGCCTCGCGCTGGAGAAGGCAGGGGCCTTCGACCTCGTCTACGAGCGCCACTCGATCTGGAGTGTCGAGGGGATGCGGTTCGCGCGCGATCGCGGCATCCCGGGCGTGCTGGAGGTGAACGCGCCGCTCGTCGACGAGCAAGCTGAGCATCGGACCCTGTGCGACCGGGCGTCGGCGCTGCTCGCTGCGAAGGGCGCGTTCGAGGCCGCGTCGACCATCGTCGCCGTGTCGAAGGGCACCGCCGCCTACGTGCGGCGATTCATCGATGGGTCGCGCAAGCTGTTCGTGGTGCCGAACGGCGTCGATCCGTCCCGCTTCCGCGAACCGCGCGGGCCGCGGCGCCGCGAGGCCGACGATTCCTTCACGGTGGGCTTCGTGGGGAGCCTCAAGCCGTGGCACGGGCTTCCGATTCTCGCTCGCGCGTTTGGCGAACTTCACGCCGAGAAGGCTCGCTCGCGCCTGCTCGTCGTCGGGGACGGACCCGAACGTCTGCGGACGGAACAGTGGCTGGACGAGCACGGGCTCCGAGACGTGGCCAGATTCACGGGAGCGGTCGAGCCCGACCGAATACCGGCGCTGCTCGCGTCGATGGACGCCGCCGTCGCGCCCTACCCGGCGCTACCGGGTTTCTATTTCTCGCCACTCAAAGTGCTCGAGTACATGGCGGCGGAGCTCCCCGTCGTGGCCAGCCGGATTGGACAGCTCGAAGACGTGATCGCCGATGGCACGACCGGCCTCCTGTGTCGTCCTGGCGATCCGCGCGCGCTGTCCGCACAACTGCAACGGTTGCGCGACGACCCGGATCTGTGTCTGCGCCTTGGATCCGCGGCCCGCGCGGCCGTGATCGAACGGCACACGTGGCGGGCGGCCACGTCGCGCATTCTCGCGCTCGCCGGTCTCGCCGCGCCCGCGGCGGCGGGACACTGATGGCGCGATCTCGGCCGCGTGATGACGGCCCCCCTGGCCTTGGCAGAATGCTGCGACGGTTCTGGCCGCTCGTGTGGAGAGAGCGGACGCTGGTCGGCGGCTCGTTCGCCGCGCTGCTCGCCGAAGTCGGCTTGCGGCTGCTCGAGCCCTGGCCGCTCAAGTTTGTCTTCGACTACATTCTTCCTGTCGGCTCCGCGACGTCGGGGATGCTGCCGATCGTCGGGATCGTCGACTCGACCACGCTCCTGACACTCGCCGCGCTCGCCGTGGTCGCCCTGATCGGCCTGCGAGCGCTCGCGGCGTACCTCAGTACGATTGGCTTTTCGCTCGCCGGCAATCGTGTCCTCACCGAGGTGCGGAGTGACGTCTACCGGCACCTGCAGTCACTCTCGCTGTCCTTCCACCACCGGGCGCGCCAGGGAGACTTGACCCTTCGCGTCATCAGCGACGTCGGTCTCCTCAAGGATGTCGTCGTGACGGCGTTTCTGCCGCTCGTCGCGAACGTCCTGATTCTCGTCGGGATGCTGGCAATGATGTTCCTGATCGATTGGAGGCTGGCGCTGATCGCCGCGGCGATCGTGCCCGCGTTCTGGCTTTCGACCGCAACCCTTGGGCATCGCATCCGGGCGGCCTCACGCGAGCAGCGCGCGCGCGAAGGCGCATTGGCGTCGACCGCCGCCGAGTCGGTCGGGGCCATCAAGGTGGTCCAGGCCCTGTCGCTCGAGG
>JACDDJ010000417.1 GCA_013817065.1 Acidobacteriota bacterium | reverse complement strand
GACGCGTGGATGGGGGGGTCGCTCCCCCCTTGCTGGTGACCCCGGTTCTGACCGGCGATGCCGCACGCTGCAGTCATCCACTCCAGCGGCTCAGGGAGGGCAAGTGTCACTCCTGCAGTCAGTTGCGCGAACGAAGCCCCTGTGAAGATCGGGTCGTCGCAGGAAAGTCGGGTAGCCAACAGCACATCCAACACGTAGACAGCGGTCCGCCGAGGTGTTGGCTAGGAGCATCAGCGGTAAGGGGCTCGACGTCGTGTCTCGTTTCAGCATGCGTTCGTGCACGGCCGAAGCCGACTGTGCTTCTCCGGTCGATGGCCGAGGGTTCATTCATCAGGCTGCACGGACCCGATCGTGCGGCTGTGGGGGCTCTGAGCGCTGGAGTTGATAACGAATGCAGACCGACGATGGACATCAACAGACTCCCGGCAAGTCGCCGAACTGGGAATATTGGTACGGGAGGGAACGCACCTCGAGGTGCACTGCCGATGGTCCGGGGTTGCTGGGCATTTCTGGTAACGCTCTGTCGCCCGAGCCGATCCAATCTCTGAACAATGCGTCGATCGAGGACCCGCTGATCTGTCGGTGTAGGTCCCTAAATCGACCTACCTCGGCGACGGTCAGGCGGTCGAACTGTCGTTGCTCCACCGCATGCCGGGCGTTGAAATACCACGCCAGTTTCAGAGGGGTCGAGGACGGGTGGCTGGGCAACCGAAGCCGCATCCCGGAACGCCTCGAACGCCCGTGTGCAGCGGTGGGAGAGGGGCTGTCCGAGGTACAAGGACGACGAGAACCGAGTCGTCGCGCCAGAGGAGCTTCGCGCACGCGGTTTCACCCAACGGCAATCTTCTCTTCACTCTGAGGGATGTCATCAAGAGGCGTTTTGACCAACGGGCCCCCGCTGTGCGCTCGAGGAAAGAGCGGAGGCTCCGACTGAGGCGGTCAACGTCTCGGTCGACGGCGTTCAGGAAATGGCCGGTTTTGAGGTGTCGATTGATGGCCGGTTTTGGGCGCTCGACTGCCAGACCAAGAGCCGCACGGCTTTGCGCGAGTAGCCCAGCGTCAGGACGAAGAGCCGGCACCGAAGTGCTCGGTGGACATGCGCCGCTGCTTCCGCCGCTGGCGGAGTCTCCTCGTGGCGAACGGCCACTGCGTGCTCGTAATGGGCGACTCATGTAGTCGGGAGCGCCATTCCGATCTGCCCAGCGTTGTGGCCAAGATCGCGACCGAGGAGGCCGGTTACCTGCTCGTCTCGCAGTACACGGACACGATCCCGAACGAGCGTCGCGTCCGACGGGGCATCGCCGGCAGCACCTCTGAGACGATCCTCGTCCTACGGAACTCGCGCCTGAGATACGTCGGGAGGGCGTGAGGGAAACAGATGCAGCGAAGGCGGTTGCGTCGGCGCACAGGTCCTCCCAGGACTTCGTGCGGCTCTCGAAGATGCGGTGGCGACCGGTCATGCGGCGTTCCTCCGCCCGTATACTGCCATGCGCCCGGAAGGTCAGGTTGGTCCTAATCGATCGCCCGCCACATCAGCGAAGGTCACTGGAAATCGCTTGCAGTTCCCTGGAGAGATCGCAGAGAGGAAGATCGTCGAGGACGATGACGCGGGGCGCACCCTATTCCAGGCCGCGCCGGCGGGACCTGGGCGCGGCCCGCCTGGCGCGCACCGACTTCAGCAGCTTGTCGGCCTCGCGCTTCAGATCCCGATAGTCCGCTTCACGCGCCCGCTGGAACGTCGTCACGATCTCGTCCCCTCGGCCTGGACTGAGAGCATCGGCAGAAAACACGGTCGCCTCTCCGCCCAAAGCGACAATCTCGCTGCGCAGCCACTCGAAATCTTTTCGGCACTGATACGTGTTCGGCAGCACGCAGACCGAGTTCCGTGTCGGGACGGCCCCGATCTGCTGCAGGCGACGTCAGGTCTTGACGCGCGCGTTCGACGGGCGCGTCGGCAGCTGGTGAGCAAGCAGGAGCCAGCGGCCAGTCATCCGCGGAGCAACTGTCGTGAGGGGAGGGGCTGACGAGAGGCCGAGAACGAGCGTTACGCTAACCGCGAGACGGCCCTAATGTTTCCTATCGTCCCGACTACGACATCGTGGTCCGGCTTGGACGCGCGGCGAAGCCGTAGCGGGACAACACGACGTCGTCGTCAACTGAACGCTCGCGGTCGATAGTGGGACGGCCGGGTCCCGGATCCGGACAGCCGCGTGTTGGTGATGTGGCGCTGTTCAACGACTTACCGCTGGCAGGATCCTGGCAGCGGTTGCCGTCCTGTGCGACCGCGCAAAATCGTCCCCTGATCGTCCTTTCGCGGTGAGTGAGCCATGAGAGCAGACATCGCCTACGCGCTCCGGAGCCTCCGCAATTACCCGCTCTTTTCCGCCGTCGCCGTCCTCACGCTGGCACTCGGGATCGGCGTGAACACGGCGATCTTCACGGTCGTGCAGGGGGTCCTCCTCAGGCCGCTGCCGTACCCGGACCCGGACCGCCTGATGATGCTCTGGACGTACAACCCGCGCCAGGGCTTCGACAAGGACGTCGGCACGTATCCGAATTTCGAGGACTGGCGGCGCGACAGCCGCTCGTTCGAACGCATGTCGGCCTATTTCGGCGCCAGCATGACGCTGACCGGCAGCGGTGATCCTGCGCAGGTCCGGGGCGCCCGGGTGACGCACGAGTTCTTCGAGACGCTCGGCGTCGCTCCCGGCTGGGGCCGGGCCTTCACCGCCGCGCACGGTCAGGCGGGCGGCGAGCGGGTCGTCGTTCTGGCGCATCGGTTCTGGCAGCGGCGCTTCGGCGCAGAACCGGCGATCGTCGGCCGCACGATCGTGCTGAACGGCATCTCGCACGAGGTGCTCGGGGTGATGCCTGAGACGTTCGTCTACCCGGAGACGGCCGAGTTCTGGGTCCCGCTCGCTCCCGTCGGCCAGTTCGAGCAGCTCTTCACCGCGCGTGGGTCCTACTGGCTGACGATCATCGGGCGCCTGAAGCCCGGCATCACGCGTCCCGCGGCGCAATCGGAGATGGACGCCATCGCGTCCCGGCTCGAGGAATATCCGTCGAATGCAGGGATCGGGCTCCGTCTGGTGCCGATGCACGAGGAGATCGTCGGCGACGTGCGGCGTCCCCTGCTCATCCTGCTCGGCGCGGTGAGCCTGGTGCTGTTGATCGCCTGTGCCAACGTCGCAAACCTGCTCCTCACGCGAGCCGCCGCGCGGCAGCGGGAGCTGGCGATCCGCGCCGCGCTCGGCGCCGGAAGGCGGCGGCTGGTGCGGCAGATGCTGACCGAGAGCACCATCCTCGGTCTGCTCGGAGGGGCGGGCGGGCTCCTGCTCGCGGCGTGGTGTATGGACCTCCTGCACACGCTGGCGCCCGTGGGAGTGCCGCGCCTTGCGGGCATCGGCATCGACTGGCGGGTGCTCGCATATGCCGCGTTGGCGTCGCTCGCCACGGGGCTGCTTTTCGGCATGGTGCCCGCGCTCCACGCCGCACGCCGCGATTCGGCGGCTCAACTGCGCGAAGGCGGCCGCACTGGCAGTGACGGCGCGGGCGGACGGCGCCTCCGCGTTGCCCTCGCAGTCGGCGAGCTGGCCCTGGCGCTCATGCTGCTGGTGGGCGCCGGCCTGCTCGTCCGCAGTTTCATCGCGCTCAGCAGCCAGGACGCCGGGTTTGCGACCAGCCGGGTCCTCGCGCTTGGCCTGGATCTGCCGCAGGCCCGCTACGCGGACGATGACCGCGTGATCGCATTCTACGAACAGCTCATGGAGCGGCTGGCGGCGCTCCCGGGAGTCGAATCAGTCGGCGCAGGATCCTCGCTGCTGCTCTCACGCCTCCCGGGCTCAGCCAGCATCAGCATTCAAGGCCGGACGCCGCTGCCAGACGATGCGCAGAACATACCAGTCCCGTACGACACCGTGACACCCGCATTCTTTTCTACGCTGCAGATTCCGCTTCGCCGCGGCCGCATGTTGACCACGGCCGACTCGGCGCAATCACTGCCGGTCGTGCTCGTGAACGAGTCGTTCGTGCGGCGCTTCTTCCTGGGCGAGGACCCGATCGGCCGGCGGGTGACCTTCGGCAACCCGACTCAGGCCGATACCCGCTGGCAGACGATCGTCGGAGTGGTGGCCGACACGAAGCGCGGCGGCTTCGATCGCGAGCCCTGGGCGGAGACCTACTTCCCGATGCGGCAGGCGGCAACCGGCCGCATGCTCGTCTTCCTCCGGACGGCCGGCGATCCGGTTGCATTGGCGGGGGCGGCGCAAAGTGCCGTATGGGCGCTCGATCCGAACCAGGCGGTCGCGAGCGTCCGGACGGTGGATGAAATGCTCGCGCAAGCGGACGGGAACCGCCGCTTCACGACGCTGCTGCTCGGCGTCTTCGCCGGCGTCGCGCTGCTGCTCGCAGCCATTGGCGTCTACGGTGTGCTGGCGTACGCCACAGCACAGCGGACGCAGGAGATCGGGATCCGGATGGCGCTCGGCGCCGATCGGGGAATGGTGCTCCGGATGGTACTGACGGGCGGCCTGAAGATCGCGGCAGCCGGCCTGATCCTGGGCATCGCCGGCGCGCTCGGCGTCACCCATGTCCTCTCAGGTTTGCTCTTCGGCATCAGCCCCAGGGATCCGCTGACGTTTACCGTCGTCCCCCCCCTGCTCCTCGTCGTTGCGCTCGCCGCATGCTGGATACCTGCCCGGCGCGCCGTGCGGATCGAACCGGTGCTGGCACTGCGCGGGGAATAGAGGTCGGCCGACGGTTCAGAGCTCAGCTTGTTTGAATATCGGAATGAAAATGTCGTCGTGTCGTCGCGATACGCCGAAGGCGAGCCGTGACTTGGGGAGTCGCTCAATTCAGCCGCCAGCTGCTCCGCATCACGGCCAAGGCGATCACCACCGCGTCCCAGAT